>JALZAA010000002.1 GCA_030948625.1 Actinomycetota bacterium | reverse complement strand
AGGCGTGACCGACCGGGTCGATCGAGATCGTCGCGATGCACTTGCGCAGGTTCTCGTCGGAGGCGAGGAACACGTCGTACTTCGAGCGCGTGATCCCGGGCCCGAAGACCGCCACCGGCCAGCCACCTGCCGGCTGCGTGCATGGCGCGCCGGGCGTGATGAGTGCGAACCCGACCGTCTCCGACCGCCCGGCCCGCGGCCCCGCTCCGGCCGTCGGCGGCGTAGAAATCGTGCGCGTCGTGGCGTCGAGCCACTGCGGCCCGCTGAAGGATCCGAACACGTACGTTCCCGCGCCACTGGTCGATTGCACCGAGCTGTCGAACACCTGCTCAGTCTGCGTGTGGCCACTACCAATGTCTTCGGTGCGGTTCATGCCCGCGACGGGCAGCACCGTTGCCGACAAGTACGCCGCCGGCTGGCCGGCCGAGTCGGTGTCGAGAAGCAGCTTCGGATTACTGATCCCGGCGTCGGTGTAGGCCTGACCCGACGTGAGCTGCGCCTGCATCTGGTCCAACCCGACCGTCGCGCTCATCGTCGTGAACGTCGCCGTGCCCGCCTGGCCGTTGACACCGCCCGTCACGACGACCTTGTACTCGGTACCCGCGGCCAACTGCTCCTTGGGATGGCCGAACAACGTGTTCGTGGTCGGATCCCATACCAGCCGGTTCAGGCCGATCGCAGCCCCGCCGGCATTGCGCTGCACGAAAATGTTCGAGTCGGTGACCGTGCCGACGTCGATGGCGCCGGTGAACCCGATCGCAACCCTTGGATCCAAGTCGAAGCCATCGAGCTTGTTGATCAGCGCGATCTCGTCGCACTCCGACTTGTTCGCAACGCAATCGGCCGGCGGCGACAAGTTCATCCGCTTGCCCGTGAGCTGCGTCGAGTCCGGGACTGTCGACGCGTCGCTCGGAAAGATCGTCGGCGGTGGACCGGGCGGTGGTGGCGGCTCGACCGGGCGACAGGCAGCCACAACTGAACACGTCAGCGCGACCACCGCCAGAGTTCCCCACGCCCGGCGCACCCCGCCTTTCTAGCCCGAACCGGGCCACCCTTGCGTTGACGACAACCGGGGGAGCGACGGGCGAGCCCGAACCGCGCCCTTCCGACCTACTGACGATCTCACCGGCGCCTGAGCTCGTCTGCCCGCGTTGCGAACGGGAAGCCCCATCGCTACCGTCGTCCTTTATGCCCGGGGCGGTTCGTCGCTTGCTCGTCGCGACCGGAGTGGCCGCGGCAGCCGGGATCCCGCTGCTCGCGAGCCCGGCAAGCGCCGCCCCCGCCCCCGACCCGGGGCAACAGTCGGCCGACGCCCGGCAGGCAGCCAACGACGCCGCCGGCCGTTACCAGGAAATACAGACTCGCTACGACGTGCTCGGCGACCAGATCGCGGCCATCGAGCAGACGATCCAAGTCGGCGAGGCGCGCCGGACGGAGCTGCGCAGCATCGCGCAGCGTCGGGCGGCGGCTGCTTACAAGAACGAGGGTGCCGGCCTTGGAGCGCTCTTCGACGCCAACAACGCGCGCGACGGCGCGCGGTCGACCGCTCTGCTCGACCGCGCCAATAAGGCCGACAACCAGGCGGTTGCCGACCTCGGCGTGCTGAACGCCGATCTCGCCGCACAACGCGACCAGCTCGCGGCCCAGCGGAAGCAGCAGCAGGACGCGCTCGACCAGCTCAAGGAGCAGCGCAAGGTCGTCGACGCCAAGCTTGCCAACGCACCGGTGATCGGCCCGGTACAGGTCGTCGACGGGATGGTGTGCCCGGCGCCGGGCGCCGCGTTCAGCTCCGACTTCGGGCAGCGCCGCTCGGGCGGAGGATTTCACCCGGGGAACGACATGCTCGCTCCGACGGGCACCCCCGAGCTCGCCGTGGTCAGCGGCGAGGTCACCTATGGCGACGGCGGCGACGGCGGCATGGGCGCGTACATCGCCGGTGACGACGGGAACCGCTACGTCTACTACCACCTGTCCCAGTACGTGGGCTCCCCGCGCCATGTGGTCCCGGGTGAGGTCATCGGGAAGATGGGCCAGACCGGCAACGCGACCGGGCCGCACTTGCACTTCGAGATCCATCCCGGGGGCGGCGCCCCGATCGATCCGTACCCCACGCTGTCACGGATCTGCTGAGACGCCTGCTGCTCGCGTCACACGAAGCGTGCACGTGTCGCGCTTTGCCGGCTATGCGGTCGCCGGCAAGTCGGCCACGACGCGCTCCTCTGCCCGGGCCAACGCCGCGATTCCCCAGAGGACCATGGTCACGGAGATCACGACGATCGCCACGTGGAGTGCGTTGTCGAAGGAGACGCTTTCGTCGAGCAGGGCGAGGCCGAGGATCGCGGCCGAGACCGGTGCAGTGGACTCGGTGGCCCCCACTGACGCGGCGAGCGCGCCGGTCTGGAACGCGCTCTGCCCGACGATGACGCCGGCGATCGAGGCTGCTGCCAGCGCGTAGGACTCCCAGTGGGGAATCCACGCGAAGATCCCGTCGCCCAGGTAGTGCACCACACCCTTGGTGAGCACCGCGGCAACACCGAAAAGCACTCCGGCGGCGATGCCGAGGAGCGCGGCTCTGGGCGCACCGCGGGACGGCGCCGCGCACGCGATGCACAGCACGATCACCGCGACCACGACTGGCCCGGCGACCACGACTCGGTCGGTCGGCACGAAGTCCTTGCCGCCGGTCGACGACACCTCGTAGAGGAAGAGCGCCAGCCCACCCGAGAGCACGGCCGCCGAGATCCAGTCGCCCGTTCGGAGCCTGCGGCGCGTCATCGCTGCTCCGAGGATGAGCGACATGACGATGCCGAGCGCAAGGATCGGCTCGACGAAGACGACGGCCGCGAGCGCCAGCGCGGCCGCCTGGAAGACGTAGCCGAACACGTCGCACAAGAGGCCGAGGAGCCACCGTGGGCGGCGGATCAGCCGGGCAATGAGGCCGGGGCGGAGCGCATATTCGTCGGGAATCTTCTCCGCCTCGGTCAACTCGAGCACGTTGCTCAGCGCGTACAGGAACGCCGTCACCAGGGCGAACACGATTGCGAACCCGACTTCCAGCGACATGGTGCGTCAGTATGAAGGGCCGCGCCGACGTCTGTCGATCCGTAACCCGACCACGCTGCGCTCCGCCGAGCGGGCAGTCGTCATCCGTGGCCCAGCAATGAATCCAGCTCCGCCACCGTCCGCACGACCTCCTCGGGCGCGAACACGGGGAGTGGATGGCCGGCGCCCGGCAGGACGCGCAGGCTCGCCTCCGGGATCGCGTCGGCGAGCGCCGACGCCGTCGCCGTCGGTACAAGCCGGTCCCGGTCACCGGTCAAGACGATCGTGGGTGCGCGGATGTCGGCGACGCGCGCCACGATCGCATCGAGCTCGTCGAACAGCGCCCGCTGCTCGATCATGAAGCTGGCGATCCCGTGGCGACCTTCGAAGCTCCGCGACAGCGCATGCATCCACGAATGGGTCGCGTACTCCTTTCCGCGCCGGACCTGTTCTGCGAGACCGACGAGGAGCAGGCCGGCCCGAGCGGTCGCGAAGCCGGTCGTCGTCAGCGCCGTCCCGACACCGGGCAGGATCGGCAGTCGATCGGTCCAGCCGACCGAGTGCGGTCCGACGGAGCTCACGAGCACCAGCCCGGCGACGCGCTGCGGATGGTCCTCGGCGAGAGCGAGCGCGACGCCGCCTCCCCAGCTGTAGCCGACGACGATCGCGCGATCGACGGCCGCCTCGTCGAGCACACGAACCATGGCCGTTGCGTTGTGCGCGAACCCGCCGGCCGGCTCGCGGGACTCTCCCCACCCGGGACGGTCCGGTGCGAGCACCGTCCGGGTCTGGCTCAACAGCGGCGCGAGCGGCGCGAAGTCGGCGGACGAACCCGGTTGCCCGTGGATCAGCAATACCGGAACGCGGGGATCGGGACTTCTTGGCCGGTCGGCCGTCGTCCCGTTGTCTTCGTTCAGTGGGTCTTGTAGTCGACGGCCGCGGCGCCTTTGACGCCGACGGCGAAGCAGAAGCAGTGGATGGCGCCGCCACCGACGGGGCGCAGGCTGTGGACCTGGTCGGGCGGGATGTAGACGAGGTCGCCGGGCTCGACCGCGCGCTCCTCCTCGTCGACGGTCATGACACCGCGACCGGACATGACGAAGTACCACTCGTGCGTCGGGTGACTATGAGGAAACACCGCTCCGCCCGGCGCCACCTCGAACTCGTTGATCAGCTCGACGAAGCCGCCGTCGGTCATGTCCTTGATCTCGCGGGGGTGGACGAGGTACCACACGGGCACGGTCCCGTTGTGCTCGACCTCCGGCTCCCGGTCGACGATCGATCTCACGTCCATTGGAATCGTCCCCTCGATCAGGCGTGCAGCCTTTCAGACGCCGAACAGCTTCGCGATCCGGTCGATCGTCGCTTGCTCGGCGGGCGTCACCGTCTTTGCGGCGGCGGCCACCGCTTTGGCGATGTCGACGAACCAGTTGCCGATCTGCGCGGCCTCGTCGGTGGGCAGCTTCCGGAGGGCGGTCGCCGCCGAGCCCAGGTCGGCCATGGCGCCCTCGACGACCTCGTCGAGGTTCTTCCCCCGATGCTGGCGCACGTCGTGACGGGCCTCCCTGCTCTCGGCCTCGCGGGCGATCTCGGCGATCAGCTCGTCGGCGGGACCACCGGCCGGGGGATGAGCGACAGAGCGGGCGCTCGCAGCCGCCTCTTTGACCACCGAGATCGGCCCATGCTCACCGACTGCGACCATCGCCAGCGTCACCAAGAGCGGCGCCTCGGTGATCGCCTTCCACTCGTCATCGCTGAATACCGACTTGTCCGTCATCGCCTGTCCTCCTATTTCCGCCTGAGCATCATGACCCAGCGACGAGCGATTCGTCGCCGCACATCGGTGAGTCGCGGTCACCAATTCCGACGGCGCACTCCTCCCGGCGCGAATTGCTTTACGGCGTCGGAGAAAGGAGCCGCTCGGCTTCCTCGACGAGCTCAGCGAGGATCTCGGCTGCCGGTTGGCGCGACCGGACGGCTCCAACGGATTGGCCGGCGTAGAGCGCGCGCGCCTCGACCGGACCGACCGACGTCGCCGTAGGCCAATCTGGCGCCCACGACTGAGCATCGCCCAGCGCCTCGCCGGCCGCGATCGCCGATTTCAGCACCCGGTGCGGCGCGTCGGGCCAGCCGTCGCCGAAGGCGGTCGTCAGGATGGTGTCGTCCGCGCCGGCGCTGATCAACGCTTCGATGTACGCCGGGTGCG
>JALZAA010000475.1 GCA_030948625.1 Actinomycetota bacterium | reverse complement strand
ACCCGTTCCACTGCGGCATGCAGGTGCTCAAGGACATCGACTGGCACGAGGACACCGACACCTGGCTCGCCGAGCGGTATCGCGCGGCCGGGTTCGTCTTCGTGGGCAAGACCAACCTGCCCGAGCTCGCCACCTCCGTGACGACGGAGCCGCTCGCGTACGGCGCGACGCACAACCCGTGGAACCTGGATCACTCACCCGGCGGCTCGAGCGGCGGGGCGGCGGCCGCGGTCGCCGCCGGTCTCGTGCCGGTGGCACACGGCAACGACATGGGCGGCTCGATCCGCGTGCCGGCGAGCGCGTGCGGGCTCGTCGGTCTCAAGCCCACTCGTGGACGCACGACACTCGGCCCCGACTTCGGCGAGTTCTGGGGTCCCCTGACGCACGAACACGTGCTCACGCGCAGCGTTCGCGACTCGGCCGCCGTGCTCGACGCCGTAGCGGGCCCGGGGCCGGGCGACCCCTACACCGCGCCCGCTCCCGCCCCCCCGTACGCCGACGACGTCGGCGGCGACCCGGGGCGCCTTCGCATCGGCTTCCGGACGATGCGGACCGACGGCGTGGAGTCGAACGCCGAGTGCGTCGCCGCGGTCGATACCGCCGCGCGGTTGCTCGCCGAGCTCGGTCACGACGTCGCGCCGGCAAGGCTCGATGCCCTCGACACCCCGGACATCGGCTTCCTCGGTATCTATGCGTCGGCGGTTGCGCGCGATCTCGAACGCTGGAGCCTCCGGATCGGCCGCACCTTGGTGCCCTCCGATCTCGATCCGATGAACGCCGTGACGGCTGAGATGGGGCAGGCCATCACCGGTGCCCAGTACCTCGCCGCGACCGAGACGGCGCAGGCGTACTCCCGGCAGGTGGCGTCGTGGTGGGCCGACGGGAACGACGTGCTGGTGACCCCCACGATGTCCGAGCCGCCGGCACGGCTCGGCGAGCTCGCACCCGACACCGACGACGTGTTCGGCACGCTCACGCGTATGGGCACGTACGCCATGTTCACGTCGCCCTTCAACATGACCGGCCAGCCTGCGATCTCGTTGCCGCTGCACTGGACCGACGACGGGTTGCCGATCGGCGTGCAGCTCGTCGCCGCCTATGGCCGCGAGGACGTGCTCATCCGGCTGGCCTCGCAACTCGAGCGGGCCCGCCCGTGGAGCGACCGCCGCCCGCCTACCTCGGCGTGAGCGTGCGGAACCCGGCTCAGCCGGCCTGGAGCATCTGTGCGAGCTCGGCGCCGTTGCGCTGGGCGTAGTCCTCGTAGCAGTTGTTCATCACGACGTGCGTCGCTTCGGTCTCGTCGGCGAGCGCACGGATGCGCGGCACCCACTCCTCGAGCTCGCGCTCCGAGTACAGATAGCGAAAGCGGCGTTGCACCGATCCGCTCTCCCACTCGTCCTTGTTGCGACCGTGGAAGCGCACCAGCCCGAGCTCGGGTGACGTCGCTGCGACGACCGGTGGGATCGAGCTCCGGAATCCTTGTGGCATGTCGACACAGACGTACGCCAGATCGTGCTCGCGGAGGAACTCCAACGTCTCTTCTCGGTTCTCTTCCGTCATCCACGACTGGTGCCGGAACTCGACGCTGATGCGCCGCGGCTTGGCTCGCTCGGCGCACTCGACCAGGTAGTCCTTGTTCGAACGCCGGATGGTGAACCACGGAGGGAACTGGAACAGGAGCGCCCCGAGCTTGCCGCTCCGCTGCAGCGGATGGAGCGGATCGAGGAACAACGACCACACGGCCTCGCGCGCGTCGGCATCGAGGTCCTTCGGATAGACGCGCTCCTTCCCTTCGGGGCGAAGGTCTTCTGGCAGGGCCGTGACCCTGGTCGGATGCTGGGTGAGCAGCGAGAACGCCTTGATGTCGAACGTGAACCCGTCCGGAGTGCGCTGCGTCCACAGCTGCACGACGTCCTTGCGAGGCGGGTAGTAGTACGTCGAGTCCACCTCGACGAGCGGGAACTGCGACGCGTAGAACTTGAGGCGCGCTTCCGCGCTCGTCGCCTCCGGCGGATACCAGCCCGACTTGATGAGCGACTTGTCGGTCCAGGACGCCGTGCCGACGAGTATGCGCCCCATTCTCTACGTTCCCCCGTCGCCGGCGTCGACGAGCCCTTCACGCACGGCGAGCAGAGCGGCCTGCGTCCGATCGTGCACGCCCAGCTTCATCAGGATGTTGCTCACGTGCGTCTTGACCGTCTTCTCCGACACCACGAGCGTGTTGGCGAGCTCGCGGTTCGACATCCCGCGCCCGAGCAGACCCAAGACCTCGCGCTCCCGCGGCGTGAGCGAAGCGAGGTCCCCGCCGGGTGCCGGATGCGCGACCTGCTCCATCACGCGTCCGGCGACTTGCGGGTCGAGCAGCGCCTCACCCTGGTTCACGAGCCGGATGGCCGCCTCCAGCCCCGAGGGCTCGACGTCCTTGAGGAGATAGCCGGCCGCGCCCGCCTGCACAGCCGGGATGACCTGATCGTCCGACGCGAAGCTCGTCAATACCACGACTCGCGCGCTCGGGACCCGCTCACGGATTCGCCGGATCGCGGTTACGCCGCCCATGCCCGGCATCACGAGGTCCATGAGCACCACGTCGGGTTGCAATCGTTCGATCGAGGTCACAGCGCTCTCGCCGTCGCCTGCTTCGCCGACGACCTCGATGCCGTCGCGTGACTCGAGGAAGGTCCGCAGCCCCTCGCGCACGACGGGATGGTCGTCGGCCAGAAAGACCCGGATGGGCGCCTCAGCCACCCGGCACCTCGACTCGCACCGTGGTCCCCGCGCCCGGCGCCGACTCCACGACGAGCGTTCCTCCGAGGCCTTCGGCGCGTTCCCGCATCGACGTCAGCCCGAGGCGGCGCTCCCGGATCGCGCGTGCTCCCGGATCGAAGCCGGCTCCGTCGTCGCGGATCGTGATCGCGACACGGCCGTCGGCGAGGTCGACGTCGACCATGACGGCGTCGGCTCGCCCGTGACGGACGACGTTGTTCAGCGCCTCCTGGACGATCCGGTACAGCTCGAGCTCCTCGCTCGACTCGAGCTCCGGCGCGCCATGGACGCGCAGATCGGCCTTCAGGCCGTGGGCGCGGGCGAGGACGTCGAGGTCCTTTCCCACGGTCGCGACAAGCCCGTCGTCCTCGAGTCGCGGCGGCCGCAACTCGAAGACGAGCGACCGCAGCTCCGCCTGCGTCTCGCGTGCCAGCGCTCGAATGCGGTCGATCTCCACCTCGGCGCGGACGGGATCGGCGTGCACGAGCTCCGCCGCGGCCTCGGCGGTCAGCGCCAAGCTGAACAGGTTCTGGGTCATGGAGTCGTGGAGCTCGCGCGCGAGCCGGTTGCGCTCTTCGATCACGCTCAGCTCGCGGCTCGCCTCGAACAGGCGGGCGTTCTCGATGGCGATCGCGGCGTGCGCGGCCAGCACGGTGATCAGCCGCTCGTCGCCTTCGTCGAAACTCGCGGCGCCTTCCTTCTCCGTGAGGTAGAACGCGCCGATCACGTCGCCCTTCGCCACGATCGGCACGCCGAGAAACGATCGCATCAGCGGGTGCGCGTCCGGCCACCAGCCTCGGAACCGCGGGTCCTTCGTGATGTCGTCGGTCCGGAACGGCCTCGCGTCGGCGAGGATGGCGCCGAGCATGCCGTGGGTACGGGGGAGCGGGCCGAGCTCGGCCACGAGGTCGTCGCTCATTCCCGCGTGCAAGAACTGGTCGAACTCGGTGCCGTCCTCGTCCGGGATGCCGAGCGCCGCGTACCGGGCACCGGCGAGCTCGCGCGCGGCGTGCACGAGTCGCTCGAGGACGGTGTCGAGACGGAGCTCGCCCGCGATG
>JALZAA010000447.1 GCA_030948625.1 Actinomycetota bacterium | reverse complement strand
CGTCCATGCCGCGCGCCGCGTTGCACCAACCGGCGTACACCTCGGCCGAATGATCGGTGAACGACTGACCGGTGCGCGGGTCGATGCCGACGATGATGGTGGGGATGCCGGTCTTGTAGGTCTGGGGGACCGCCTTGTCCGGCAGCACGTGCTGCATCGCGACCGCGATGACCTCGCCGACGTCGGCGCCCGGATGGTGCGTGCCCGCGCTCACCGGCTTGCTCGGATGCGGGTTGAGCACGCAGCCCTGCGGCACGGTCAGCTTGATCTGGTCGAAGAACCCTTCGTTCTTCGGGATCTCCGGGTCCATCATCGAAGCGATCTGCCCGACCGTGTACCCGCGCGTGTTCCCGAACGTCGACCACGCCTGGATCTCCTGGCGGGTGTCGCTGCCCGTGTAGTCGATCTTGAGGTCGTCGCCGTCGACCGTGATCTTCACGTGCAGCTTGATGTCGGGGTTGCCGAGCGGGTCGTGGTCGACGTACGCGTCGGCTTCGTAGACGCCGTCGGGCCAGTCGGTGACCTCCTCGCGGAATCGGCGCGCCGCGTAGTCGATCATGAAGTCGACGGACTGTTCGACGGTGTCGACGCCGGACCGGCCGATGATGTCGCCGAGGCGGTCGGCGGCGAGCTGCGCCGCGCCGATCTGGGCTCGGAGGTCGCCGATGTAGTCGGGCAGCCGGTTGTTGGCCGCCATGGCGTAGAGCACGTCGCGACGCTCGACGCCCCTGTCGATCACCTTCACGACCGGCCAGCGCACGCCCTCGCCCCAGATGTCGTTGGCGGTGACGTTGTAGCCGCCGGGCACGTTGCCGCCGGTGTCGCCGTGGTGGCACTGGATGCTGGCGATGAGCACCATGCGCCGCTCGCCGGTCGCGGGATCGTCCCCGAAGACGGGCGCGAACACGTTGTAGTCGGGCAGGTGGCCGCCGCCGTGGTACGGGTCGTTGGCGGCGAAGACATCACCCTCGCGGAACTCGTCGACGCCGAGGTACTCGAGCGCGAACCGCACCGGCAGGGTGGATGTGAGCATGAACTGCGGGATCCCCACCGACAGCGCGGCGAGCCGGCCCTTGGCGTCGAGGATCGTCGCGTTGCGCTCGTTGCTCTGGTTGAGGATCGGTGTGGTCGCAGTGCGCGACACGTACGTGGCCATCTCGAAGCAGATGGTCTCCATCGCTCCCCGGATCACCTCGGCGGTGACCTGGTCGATGGTCGGGCGCTCGTGGAGGCGGCCTCGGTGGCCGGCGAGCTGGACCAGATCGACGTTCATCGCTCGGCTCCCCCTCGTGTCGGCTCGTGGTCGGCTGGTGGTCGGCTGACGCGGAACCTGACGCCGGTGTCACGAATATCCTACCCTCGGCCGGTCTGGCGGAGACAGAGCAGCCACAGAGCGGAGAGGAGAGCGTCATGTCGGAGCAGCGCGAGTTCAAGGACATCCGCGGCTCCGGCGTCGAGCAGGCGTCCGGGTTGCCCGTCGACGAGTTCATGGCCTCGCTCGAGGCGTTGCAAGCCGAGGTGGCGACCGAGAAGAACCTCGTGTGGGAACGGGTCGCGGACGGGACGCTGTCGATGGAGCTTCTGAAGCGCCTGGCGAAGGAGTACTACTTCCTCGGCAAGTGGTACACGAGCGAGTTCGGCTCGATCGTCTCGAATGCTCCCGACGTCGATGCGCTCGACCTCGGCAGCAGCGAGCACTACGTGCACTGGGCGCAGAACCTCGCCGACGAGATGGGCTTCGCGGGCGACCGGAACCACGTCGACATGAAGGTCGACTGGGCCCACCAGCTCGGGATCGCCGACGACGAGCTGCTGTCGTACCGGGCGATGCCCGAGTCGATCGGTGCCGTGTTCACGACGCTCTTCTACATGCGCCGTTCGTACGAAGAGGGCCTGGCGGCGTTCGGCTGGGCGGGGGAGCGGTTCGCGGCGTCGACCAACTACGCGGTGAAGATGTACGAGGGCATGCGCGACCATTACGGCATCGAGGTCGAGAACTTCAAGGTCCACGCCTACGCCGAGGAGGACCACGGCCGCATGGCCGAATACCTGCTGCAGCAGGTGTCCGTGACCTCGGGGCAGCAACGGCGGGTGCGGCGCGCGATCGAGCACGTCCTTATCTGCCGCAACGCGCGAACCGCGGCGCTCAACCGCTGGCTCGACGAGCCGGGAGCTCTGCGCAAGTAACGCGAATCGCCCTGCAAATCCACCCGATCGAGGGCGCCGCAACGGAGAATGCAAGCGTGGCGGGGCGGGTTCGACTGGGGCTGGCGGGAATGGCCGGAATGGCGGGGGTCCCCGCCGCGGCCATGGCGGCGGCGGGCGCTGTTGCCGCGCAGTTCTGGTACGTCGCCCATCGTCCCCTGCCGAGCTTCCACGATCTCGATGCCAACGGCAGCTTCGGGTCCGACACGATGGCGGAGGCTCGCATCGTGGTGCTCGGCGACTCCACCGTCACCGGTCCCGGGCTCGAGTCGTGCACCGACCTGTGGTCGCACCGGGTCGCGCGCCGGCTCGCGCTCGAGCACCGGGTCCGGCTGGTGAGCTTGGCGGTCGGCGGCTCCAGGGCACACGACGTGCTCGTGCAGCAGGTTCCCGACGCGCTGGCGCTCGAGCCGCATCTGGCTGTCGTCTCCGTCGGCGCCAACGACGCCACCCACGCCACGCCGCTGCGCAAGGTCGAGAGCGACCTCGACGCCATCGCGGCGGCGTTCGGCGAAAGCGGCACCGGGGTCGTGCTCGCCGGCCTCGGTGACCTGGGCAACATCCCCAGGCTGGCGTTCCCGCTGAAGGTCCTGGCGTCGATGCGGAGTCGAGCCGTCGACCGGATCCACGCTCGCGTCGCAGCCCGGCACGCGCACGCCGTGAAGGTGCCGATCGCGCAGCGTTGCGACGACTTCTTCCGCAGCGCCGACGCGTTCTGCCCGGACCTGTTCCACCCCAACCGCGCCGGCCACGCCGTCTGGGCCGACGCCGCCTACCCCGTCATCTCCGCCGCGCTCGCCCGGGCGATGATGCGTACCTGAGGGACGCCATGCGTCCCTCAGGTACGCATCAGGAGATCAGCAGCTCGGCGAGGCGGTCGTGGTGCCAGTCGCTGGTGCCGAGCCAGTGCTCGGACGCGTAGGCGCGGCGGATGAACAGATGCAGGTCGTGCTCCCACGTGTAGCCGATGCCGCCATGGATCTGAATGCCGTCCTTGGCCGCACGCTTGACGGCGGCGCCGGCGGCTGCCTTGGCGACGTGCGTGGCACGGTGGCGGTCGGCGTCCTTGGCGTCGATCGTCATCGCCGCGTACGACACCGCGCTCGTCGCCCGCTCTAGGTCGAGGGCCATGTCGGCCAGCTTGTGCTGGATGGCCTGGAACGAGCCGATGGGCACGTCGAACTGCACCCGCTCCTTGGCATAGGCGAGCGTCATCTCGAACAGCCGCCGGGCCGTGCCGATCATCTCGGCCGACAGCGCGACCGTTGCCCGCTCGAGCGTCGCCTCGAGCAGCTCGGGGTCGATCGCTCGGGCCGCGCCTGTGCGCGCGGGTGCCTCGACCTCGAACTGACGGCGCGTGAAGTCGACGGTGGTCACTCGACGCGCCGGCGGGGATTCGAGCATCTCCACGACCGGCCCGCTCGACACGACCGCGACCTGGTCGACGCGGTCCGCTTCGGCGACGAACGTCTTCACGGGGTCGTCGTTCGGTAGCCAGACGCCGTCTGCGCCCGCCAACGCCACCGTCCCGGTCATCTCGCCTGCGAGCACCGACGGCAGCAGCTCGTGACCCATCGCAGCAAGGAGGGGCGCGAACAGCGCCGTGGTCGAGAAGAACGGTCCCGGCGCCGCGACGTAACCGGTGTCGTCGAGGAAGAGGCACAGGTCGGTGAGCGGACCGTCACCCAGCGGCGCGAACTCGCGCAGGTGCTGCCAGAGCGGGTCGGCGGCGGCGGGGTCATCGATGTGCGCGCGCAGCAGCGTCGTCGGGCACTCGCGCTCCAAGAGCTGCCGAGCGGTGTCGCGCAACAGCTCCTGGTCGGGGGAGAGGGCGAAGTCCATCGCCTATCTCGCTCTCGGAAGGCCGAGCACGCGCTGGGCGATGATGTTGCGCTGGATCTCCGACGACCCGCCGGCGATCGTGTTCGCGAAGCTCATGAAGAAGCCCATGATCCAGCGGCCGTTGTCCTCACCGCGCTCGGGGTCGGCCACGGCGCCGTACGCGCCCTGCAGCTCCATGCCGTATTCCCAGCACTCCTTGCCGAGCTCGGCCGTCGCCATCTTCATGAACGAGTGCTCGGGCGCCGAGCTGCCCTGAGCGAAGCTCGAGAATCCCTTGTAGCCGAGGGCGCGGAGGCTGGCAGCGCGCTCGTACAGCTCGGCGAGCCGCCTCCGCACCATCGGGTCTTCGGCGAGGCCGTGGCGCGCGGCGAGGTTGATGAGCCCCTGAATGGTCGTCTCCAGCCGTGACACGCCCTCGACCCAGAGGCCGGCGCGTTCGTGTGCAAGCGATCCCTGCGTGATCCGCCAGCCGCCGTTCAGCGCGCCGACGAGGTTCTCCCGGGGCACGACGACGTCGGTGAAGAACACCTCGGCGAAGTTCGCCGCGCCGCTGATGTGGCGCAACGGCCGAATGTCGATGCCCGGGGTGTCCATGTCGATGATCAACAGGCTGATGCCCTTGTGCTTCGGGGCGGTCGGGTCGGTGCGCACGTAGCAGAAGCACTTCTGCGCCGCCATGGCGTAGCTCGTCCAGACCTTCTGGCCGTTGACGACGAAACCGTCGTCGGTCTCGTCGGCGCGGGTCGACAGGCCGGCGAGGTCAGAGCCTGCATTGGGCTCGCTCATGCCGATGCACCAGATCGTGTCGCCACGAATTGCCGCCGGTACGAGCTCGCGCTGCTGCTCGCTGCCGAACTCCAGCAGGCTCGGGGCGACGATCGCGTAGCCGGGGAAGTGGAATGAGCG
>JALZAA010000412.1 GCA_030948625.1 Actinomycetota bacterium | reverse complement strand
GACCGGACGAGAACACCGGGCCGTTGCCGGCCAGGATCACGCCGCGGGCTTCACTGGCGCCGGCGGTGCGGAACGCGGTGGTCATCTCCCGGAGCAGCTCGAGCGACAGCGCGTTGCGACGTTCGGGCCGGTTCATCGTGATCGTGGTGAAGCCCTCTTCGGCCTTCACCAGCACTGAATCGGAGCCCACGGCGACCTCCCGCGGCCACCGTAGCGCCGCGGCGCGTGGCAACGTCCAGGTCAGTCGCGCGCCATGTTGTCGAACTTCGTGAACCGCTCGTTGAACGCGAGGCGGGCGATTCCGGTAGGTCCGTTGCGGTGCTTGGCCACGATGAGCTCCGCCTGTCCCCGCTGATCGGACTCCGGGTTGTACACCTCATCGCGGTAGATGAAGCAGACGACGTCGGCGTCCTGTTCGAGGCCGCCCGACTCGCGCAGGTCGGCGAGCATGGGCCGCTTGTCCTGGCGGTACTCCAGCTGCCGGTTGAGCTGCGAAAGCGCCATCACGGGGCAGTCGAGCTCGCGGGCGAGGATCTTGAGACCGCGCGAGAGCTCGGCCACCTCGACCTGGCGGCTCTCGGCCACGCGAGAGCCGCTGGAGCTCATCAGCTGGATGTAGTCGACGACGATGAGGCCGAGATCCCCGTAGCGGGCGCGGATGCGCCGGGCCTTGGCCCGCATCTCCATCACGGTGCAGTGCGGGTTGTCGTCGATGAACAGCGGCGCCTCGGCGAGGCGCCCGACGGCATGGCTCAGGCGCGTCCAGTCGGTCTCGGGAATGTTGCCGGTCCAGAGCCGCTTGGCCTCGACGCGCGCCTCGCCCGCGAGCAGGCGCTTCGTGAGCTCGAGATTGCCCATCTCCATCGAGAAGAACATCACCGGCCGCCGGGCGGAGACGGCGACGTTGGCGGCGGCGCCTAGCGCCATCGATGTCTTGCCCATCGCGGGACGCGCCGCCACGATGATGAGGTTCGACCGCTGCAGGCCGAGCAGGATCGAGTCGAGCTCCTGGTAGCCGCTGGCAACGCCGACGACCTCGGTGTCGTTGCCGTACATCGACTCGAGTTGGTCGAGGGTCGTCTGCAGCGAGTCGGAGATCACAGCCAACGACTCGCTCACGCGCCGCTCGGCGACCTCGAAGACCATCGCCTCGGCTCGGTCGAGCGTCTCGGCGACGTCGTCGGGAGTGTCGTAGCCCATCTCGGCGATCTCGCCGGCGACGCCGATGAGGCGCCGGAGCAGCGCGAGCTCGTTGACGATGCGGGCGTAATGCCCGGCATTCGCCGACGCCGGGGTCGCGGCCTGGATGCGCAGGAGCGCGGCACGCCCGCCGACGGCGTCGAGCAGCTCGGCGCGCCGGAGCTCTTCGGCCACCGTGACCGGGTCGACCGGCTCGCCCTGGCCGTACAGCGCCATGATCGCTTCGTGGATGTGCGTGTGGGCGGGCTTGTAGTACTCGGTCGCCTCGACATGACCTTCGACGGCGGCGGTGATCGCGTCGCGCGACAGGAGCATCGCACCGAGGAGCGACTCCTCCGCCTCGAGGTTGTGGGGCGGCACACGGCCCGTGACCCGGCGCCGCGCGTCATCGATCGCTTGAACCACGTCGAACCCCCCTGCCGCTCGCTCCTGCTGCGTGCTCGTGACTGCCTGTCGCGGTGTTGCCACCGCGTCCCCCGCCCCGCCCCGCCTGTCGTGCACCGCGCGTCACGGAAGTTCGCTTCGCATCTTGACGCAGCGAGCCTGTGGAACGTAAGACCGAAAACCCCGCCAATTTCGGGGGATAGACCTGTGGACGTCTTGTGGATAGCGGAGGATTGCCGCGCGGTCGGAACACGCACCGATTGTCCCGATGGGGTACGACAGTTATCCCGAGAAGGTGTGTCTTATTCGGAGACGACGTCGATGCTGAGCGTGACCTCGACGTCGGCGTGCAGCTTCACGGGAACCTCGGCGGCGCCCGGCTCCTTCAGCGGTTCGGCGAGCTGTGCGTTCCGGCGATCGACCTCGACTCCGGTCTGGGCGCGGACGGCATCGACGATGTCGGCCGTCGTCACCGAGCCGAAAAGTCGCCCGCCCTCGCCGGCGCGGGCGCGCACCTCGATGCGGCGCCCGGCGAGCTGATCAGCAACGCCC
>JALZAA010000376.1 GCA_030948625.1 Actinomycetota bacterium | reverse complement strand
GACGAGGCACTTGCCGACTGGGGCTTCGGAGCCGACGAGCTGGCCAAGCTGCGAGACGCCGGCGCGATCAAGTAGCTCCGGTGAGAAAGCAGGATCAGGCGTGGTTCGCCGCCCTTGCGGCGGGCTTGGCGTCGGGCATCGCGCTGGTCCGTCGGCGTGTGGCCCTCGCCACCCTGCTCGCGATGGGTGCCGCGGGGCTCGGCGTAGTGAGTCGGCGGTGGAGTCGCGACGACCGCGCCCCGTTCCCGCACTCGCTGCGCTGGATCCTGGCGTTGCCGCATCCGATCACGTCCGCAATGCTCCGCCGCGGTGTCGAGCCGGGGCCCGGCGACCGCGTGCTGGAGATCGGCCCCGGGACCGGCCGCCACGCGGTGCAGGTCGCGCGGTGGGTCGCGCCGACGGGCACGCTCGACGTGTTCGACATCCAACAAGACATGCTCGACTCCGTCATGCGGCGCGCCCGCAACGAGGGGGTGACGAATGTCGTTCCGTCGCGCGGCCAGGCGGGCGAGCAGCTGCCGTACACGGACGGCGCCTTCGACGCCGCCTACCTCGTCACCGTGCTCGGCGAGATTCCCGACGCCGACGTCGCGCTCCGTGAGCTGCGCCGCGTGCTCCGGCCGGGCGGCCGCCTCGCCGTGGCGGAGGTGATCCTCGACCCCGACTACACGTCGCTGCGTGAGCTCCGATCGCGCGCGGAGGCGTGCGGCTTCGGATTCGTACGGCGCGAAGGCTCAGCCTTCGCGTACGTGGCGCGCTTCGACGCGACCTGAGCGCGCGCACTCAGTCGAGCGGCTCGACCCGGTACTTGCTCCCGGCGGCGACGACGAGCGTGCCGGCACCTTTCGCAAGCGGCGCGACGACCTCACCCGTGAGCGCGAACACGGCCGCCTCGTTCGTGGGGCTGTGCCCGACGGCGAGGGCGCGGCCGTCTTCCGACAGGGTCGCGAAGATGCGTAGGAGCGCGGCACCGAGTCGCTCCGCCTCGGCCTCGACGAAGGTCGGGTCGGCCGCCCGGAACGACTCGAGGTCCGGCTTGCCCGTTTGCGCGTAGATCTCGCGCCAGCGCGCCTCGGTCGCCGTCCGCAGCCCGGGCTCGACGATCGCGCCACGAGAGACTTGCTCACCGAGCCCGGCGAGGAGACATGCCAGGGTCTGCGTCGCTCGCTGCATCCCCGACGAGACGAGCACCTCGTAGCCACCGTGGAGCCGCGCCCCGATTTCGAGTGCGGCGCGCACGCCATCGGGCGTGAGCACGTCACCGTCGTTGTCGGTGTGACGCCGTAGCTCGACCGCCTTCGTCACGTCTTCTCGGGCGTTTGGCCCGACACCCACGCCATATCGCCGGTGCGCTCCCCCGACACGGCGGTCGTCGAGGCCACGGCCTCGAGCTCGGCGATGTCGTCGGCGGTGAGACGGACCTCGAGTGCGGCGACGTTCTCCTCGAGGTAGGTGCGGCGCTTCGTGCCCGGGATCGGCGCGACGTCGTCGCCCTGTGCCTGCACCCATGCCAACGCCAGCTGACCCGGCGTGACGCCCTTCTCGGTTGCGATCGTACGCAGACGTTCGACGACGTCGAGGTTGCGGGCGAGGTTCTCGCCGTCGAAGCGCGGCGTTCCCCGCCGGAAATCACCACGCGTGAGCTCTTCCGCGCTGCGGATCCGACCGGTGAGGAGCCCGCGCCCGAGAGGGCTGTACGGCACGATCCCCACGCCGAGCGCGCGGGCAGCAGGGATCACTTCGTCCTCGATGTCGCGGCTCCACAGCGACCACTCGCTCTGGAGCGCGCTGATCGGGTGCACCGTGTGTGCCCGCCGGATCGTGTCGGCAGACGCCTCCGAGAGACCGAGGTGGCGCACCTTGCCCGCGGTCACGAGTTCCGCCATGGCGCCGACCGTGTCTTCGATGGGAACGTCGGGGTCGGCGCGGTGCTGGTAGTAGAGGTCGATGTGGTCGACGCCGAGGCGCTCCAGCGACGCGTCGCACGCGCTGCGCACGTACTCCGGCGTTCCGTTGATGCTGCGGAACGTCTGGTCATCGGCCCGACGGACGATCCCGAACTTCGTGGCGAGGACGACGCCGTCGCGCCGCCCGGCGATCGCGCGTCCGACGAGCTGCTCGTTGTGCCCGAGCCCGTACACGTCGGCGGTGTCGAGGAACGTGACGCCGAGCTCGAGCGCGCGGTCGATCGTGGCCAGCGATTCGGTCTCGTCGGCCGGCCCGTAGACCTGGCTCATGCCCATGCAGCCGAGGCCCTGAGCGGAGACTTCGAGACCGTTACCGAGGATGCCCGTGGCAACCGTCATGCTCGGGAAGCTACGCCGTGGACTCGTCCTCTGCGCGCCACCTCTCTCGAAGCTCCTGAGCTTCGCGGGCGGCACTCATCTGGGCCTCGCTGATCGCCTCCTGATATACCGACTCGAGCTCGTCGCAGAGCCGCTGCGTCTCGCGCATCTCGCGGGTGTGACAGGTCTCGACCGCTTCCCGGTACTCGTTCTCCCAGCGTTGCCGACGTTGCTGTGCCGCCTGCGCGGAACTGTCTTCGGCTTCCCGGACCGTCCGGTGATCTTCGGCTTCCCACCGCTGCCGTCGCTCCCGGGCCTCGTCGGCAACTCGCTCCGAGATCTCCAGGAGCGCCCGCTCGGCCTCCTCCGTCCGCATCGCCACCTGGTCCTCTTCGCGCTGCCGCAGCTCTTCGGCCTCTCGGGCGGCGCGCTCGAGGTCTTCATGAGCAACGCGCTGCTCTTCCGACTCCCACCAGGTGCGAAGCGCCTCCGCTTCTCGGGCGGCGCGTTGTAGGGCCTCGCCGAGGGCGCGTTCGTCTTCGGATTGCCACCACTCGCGCAATTCCAAGGCCTCCCGCGTGGCCCGGTCCCGCGCTTCTTGCAGCACGTGTTCTTCCTCCGCGGCCCAGCGCTCTCGCAGCTCGCGGAGCTCTCGCGCTGCGCCGGCCACGGATTCGCGCAGCTCACGCTCCTCGTCGGCCGCCCAGCGCTCTCGTCGCTCGCGAGTATCGGATGCGAGGACTTGCTGGCCTTCTTGGTCCAACCGGTCGGCTTCCGCTTGCAGGCGCAGGCGGAGATTCTCGGAGTCTTCGGCGATGCGCGCCTGAGCCTCACCCTGGGCCTGGTCGAATTCCACCTCCCAGCGGCGCCGGAGCTCAGCGGTCTCCCGGGCGGCGCGCTCCCGGCGCAGTTGCTCCCCCCGCTCGTACTCGGCCTCCCATCGGCGGCGCAACGCCTCAGCCGCGGCGGCACGGCCCTCGCGCGCCTCCTGGAGTGCGCGCGCTTCGTCCGCGTCCAACCGCTCCTGTCGGGCCGCGAGCTGCGGTTCCCGTCGCTTTTGGCGCTCGAGCCGAGCCTGCTCGTCCTCGACCGTCCAGCGCTCGCGTAACGCATCGAGTGCGCGCTCCGCCGCCTCGCCGTCCCCGTCGCCGAAACGGGCGCGCACGTCTTCGGTCTCGCGCGTTCGTCCGTGCTCGAGCGCCTTGCGGCGGACCTCCTCGGCCTCCAGCTCGACGCGTTCGTATTCGGCTTGCCACGCCTGGCGGGTCTCGTGGGCGGCACGCTCGCGGCGCTGCTGGGCTTCCTCCTCGAGGCGCGCGTACTCCAGCTCTGAACGCTGCCGCCGGACTGCAGCCGCCTCTCGCGCTTTTTCGTCGGCATCGCGTTGGGTGCGGGCGAAATCAGCCTCCCAGCGCTCGCGCGTGACTTGAGCTTCCTGTTCGACCCTCGTCTGCGCCGCGCGCAACGCTCGTGCACAGTCCGAGTCCACCCGCGCCCGTCGCTCCGTGGCCTCGTGCTCGGCGCGCTCCTTCTCTTCGTGCTCGGCTCTCTCGTACTCCTGCTGCCAATGCTCCCAGCGGGTCCGTTTCTCCCTCTCGAGACGTGCCTGCGCCTCTTCCAACGCGTGCTCGTATGCGAGCTTCCACCGCGCGCGGCGCTCCGCACTCTCTCGCCGCGCCCGGTCGACCTCGCCGTGCCAGCGCGTCCGACGCTGATCCGCTTCACGGACCGCTCGCTCCTGCACTTCCGCCTCGGCGCGCGCGTACTCGGCTTCCCAATGCCTCCGACGTTGTTCCGCCTCCCGAACCGCGCGTTCCTGCGCGTCTCGCTCGGCCCGTTCGTACTCGGCCTGCCAACGCGCCCGCCGTTCGTCGGCCTCTCGCGCCAGCCGCTCGTCCTCGCCCTGCCACCGGACCTGCCGGTCTCGTGCCTCCTGCGCGATGCGCTCGCCGGCCGCTCGCTCGGCCCGTTCGTATTCGGCCTGCCAGCGGGCCCGCCGTTCGGAGGCCTCCTGCGCGCGACGCTCCTCGTCGTCCTTCGACTCTGCGAGCTCGAGCCGCTCGAGCTTCTGCAACCAGCCGGCCGGGTCACCATTCGGCGACACGCCGTTCGCGGTCGGCTCGATAGCTTCGGTGATCACGACCGGGGATCCGTCCCCTGCTACCGACCCCTGCGAACCGTCCGTCACACCCGCCGCGGTACTACGCACTGCCAACCCTCGTCAACGCCGGTCCCGGGGGGTCCTATGCAACACTCCCGGCGATGGAGCTCGACCGGCGGACGGCCCAGCTGTATATGGGCCATGCGTTCCGCCAGATGCTGGCGGTCGCGGACCGCCTCGGCGACCAGAGCGTGAACGACCGGCCCCTCGGCTCCGAGACGAACGCCGTCGCAGCGCTCGTCGTCCATTGCTGCGCGGTCACCGAGTTCTGGATCGGCCACGTCGCACTCGGCCGCCCGACCGATCGCGAGCGGGAGTCGGAGTTCTCGCGATCTGCAACCGTGGGCGAGCTCCATGCCATGGTCGACGCGACGCTCGGCCAGGTCGGCGAGGATCTCGCCGCGATCGACGCCGGCAACACACAGCCCGACCGGACAGGCCGGCAGTTTCTCGAGGGGGGCGACGGCTCCGACGGTGCGATCGTGCTCCACGTGCTCGAGGAGCTGTACCAGCACCTTGGCCACATGGAGCTCGCCGCCGACGCGCTGACGGTTCGAGGCTGACGATGGACTTCGAGGTCAAGCGGGCCGGCATCCAAGAATGGCGCGTGGTCGACGAGGGACCACCCGACCTCGAGCGCGGGCAGGCACTCCTGCGCGTCGACACGTTCGCCCTGACGACCAACAACATCACGTACGCCGTCATGGGCGACGCGATGAGGTACTGGGACTTCTTCCCCGCCCACGGTGGGGCGACGTGGGGACGCATTCCGGTGTGGGGATTCGCCGACGTCATCGCCACGACCCACGACGACGTCGCGGAAGGCGAACGCATCTACGGCTATCTCCCGATGTCGACCCACCTCGTGGTGACGCCGGGACGGGCCGCCCCCCGAGCCTTCGTCGACATCTCGGCCCACCGCTCCGGCCTCCCCGGCGCGTACAACCAGTACCAGCGGGTCGCCGCCGATCCGGCACACGATCCGGCGTTCGAAGACCACCGGATGCTGCTCTTCCCGTTGTTCTTCACGTCCTTCCTCATCGACGACTTCCTCGAGGACAACGCCTTCTTCGACGCCGAAGCCGTCGTCGTGTCGAGCGCGTCGAGCAAGACGGCGATCGGCACCGCGTTCCAGCTGCACCAGCGGCCGAACCTCGAGGTCGTCGGCCTGACGTCGTCGCGAAACGCCGACTTCGTCGACGGGCTCGGTGTCTACGACCGGGTGGTCCTCTACGACGACGTCGACAAGCTGGGCGAGACGCGAGCGGCGTATGTCGACATCGCCGGTGACGCCGGTGTCCGCGCTGCTGTGCACCGCGCCTTCGGCGATCAATTGGCGCACAGCATGGTGGTCGGCGCGACGCACTGGGACGAGCCTTCGGCTGCACAGGGTGAGCTGCCCGGTCCGGCGCCGTCCTTCTTCTTTGCGCCCGATCAGATCATCAAGCGCACGAAAGGCTGGGGGCGAGCCGGCCTCGGCGACCGCGCCGACGAGGCGTGGCGCCGCTACGTCGAATTCTGCGACGGATGGATCGACATCCACCGCGGGTCCGGGCCGGCCGTCGTCGAGGAGGCGTATCTCGAGCTCGTCGAGGGTCGCAGCGACCCGACGACCGGTCACATCCTGTCGATGTGGCCGGAGCGCGACGAGCTCTAGCTACCCGAGCGTCTTCTCCGGGTGTCGGCCGTCGACGTGCCCCATGAACGGTGGGTGGATGCTGTACCCGAGGAGCTGGCGCATCCGCGGCGACAGCTCCCGGACGGTCTCGGGGGGCACGGCAAGGAGATAGCTCTCCTGTTGACGGGCCCACGCCACGACGTACTGGATCGAGATCCCGAGCCGGAATCGGTCCGTGGTGTTCGCGCCGCCGGCGTGCCACAGCGTGCCCGGGTAGATCGCGACCGACCCGGCCGGCATCTCCAGCGGCACGAGCTCGGTGGACGGGTCGGGCGGCCCGTCGCCCCAGTGCTGGCTACGCGGCGCGATCAGGGTGCCGCCGTTGTCGGCGCTGAAGTCGTCGATCGCCCACAGCGTGCTGAGCGACAATGGCCGCCGCGGACGTGGCAACCCGTAATAGAACGCCTCGTCGTAGTGAAGGTCCTGGGCGGTCTCGTCGGGCCCGAGGTTGATGGCCAGCGCCGCGGTCAGCAGGAAGTTGGGGCCGAGGAGCGCGCCGGTGACATCGAGCACGCGCTCGTCCTCGATGAGCCGGTCGAACGCACGCGACTTCGCAGGCAGGCTGTACACCCGCTTGGTCCGGAACCCTTCGAAGTCGTTGCGCCCGAACGGTCCCTGGCCCAGGTAGGGCGCCAGGCCCTCGCGCACCGCTTCGATCTCGTCCGCCGACAACGCGTTTTCCAGCACGGCGTAGCCCTGGTCCTCGACGACGTCGAGCAACGCGCCGGGCACGTTCCCGTGGATGGGCATGTCGCCCATCGCGGTGCGCATCAGCACGGACTCCCTGTCTCCTTCTCTGATGCCCAGCTCGGCGCGCAGCCGGTCGGCGAGCTCGGCGACGAATGCGGACCGTGGCGGCACGGCATCGTCCGTGCGTCGCAGTGCCTCGAAGGGATCAGTCACGATCGCCTCCTTCCGTGTAGATGCGGCGGTAGGCCTTCCGCGCCCGAACCAGAAGCGCCTCGGTGGCGTCGGGCGTGCGGTCGAGCAGCTCGGCGACGTCCGCTACGGGGAGACCGTCGACGTAGCGGAGCGTGAGCGCGGCCCGGTGGTGGGCGCCGAGCGAGTCGAGCACCTCGGTCGCGCGCAAGCGGTCGAGGCTGACGTCCCACGGGTCGTCCTCGAGCTCCTGATCTTGCTCGAGCGCGTCGTGCAGGCGCTCGTCCCGGGCGCGGCGACGCCAGTGGTCGGCGAGCTTGTGACGGGCGACGCCGACGACCCACGGGATGTCGAGCGGAACGGGACGGCCCTCTTCGATGTTGCGCACCGCGGCGAGGAAGGTCTCCGAGGTCAGGTCCTCGGCCGTGGCCGAGTCGCCGCACCGGTGCAGCAAGTAGCCGTACACCTCCGGAACCGCCTCTTGGTAGAAGGCGAGGAACGCAGCGCGGTCGGGCCCGCCCGCCCCGGTGCCCTCGCTCACGGCCGCCCCGGGCCATTCGCTCATCACCCCATCATCGCTCCGAGCCGCCGATTCCCGACGGGGGCGGCGCCGATTTCCTGCGATCTGGTCGTCACAGCTTTCGCAGGCGGACGGCACGCACCGAGTGGTCGGGAGCTTTCTCCAAGATCAGCCGTGCCCGTTCCCGGGTCGGGAGGATGTTCTCGTGCAGGTTCGCGCCGTTGATCGAGCGCCAGATCTGGCGGGCGACCTCGGTCGCCTCGCCCTTCGACAACGCCGCGAAATGATGGAAGAACGACCGCTCGTCGGTGAACGCGGTCTCACGCAGCGTCAGGAAACGCTCGAGATACCACTGCTCGATGTCGGCCTCGTCGGCGTCGACGTAGATCGAGAAGTCGAAGAAGTCCGACACGAACAGCTGCGGGGTGCGCCCGTCACGCCCGTCGCCGGCCTGGAGCACGGTGAGCCCTTCGATGATGACGATGTCGGGGTGGCGCACGACCTGCTCGTCGCCGGGGACGATGTCGTACGTGAGGTGCGAGTACACCGGCGCGTGCACTTCCCGCTGTCCCGACTTCACGTCGGCGAGGAAGCGCACGAGGCGGCGGAGGTCGTAGCTCTCGGGGAAGCCCTTGCGGTCCATGAGCCCGCGCTCCTCGAGTGCGCGGTTCGGGAAGAGGAAGCCGTCCGTCGTGACGAGATCCACTTGCGGATGGTCGGGCCAGCGGCCGAGGAGCGCCTGGAGGATGCGAGCGGTCGTGCTCTTGCCGACGGCGACGCTGCCCGCGATGGCGATGACGTACGGGACCTTGGCGGCAGGGCTGCCGAGGAACGTGTCGCTGACCCGGTGGAGGTTCTGACTGGCGGCCACGTACAGGTTCAGCAGCCGCGACAGCGGCAGATAGATGTCGGCGACCTCGTCGAGGTCGATGCGCTCGTTGATGCCACGGAGGTGCTGGAGGTCCGCTTCGGTCAGGGTGAGCGGCGTCGCCGCCCGCAGGCGCGCCCATTCCGCGCGCGTGAACGGCACGTACGGCGACAGCGGCTCCGCGCTCATTCGGGAGCGTCTATCCCGGGCAAGCCGGCGAGCTGTGTCATCCGCGGCCGCAGCTCGTCGAGATCACGAGCGGTGATCGTGACGTGGCCGACCTTGCGACCCGGACGAGGTTCCTTGGCGTAGTCGTGGAAGTGCGCGCCCGGGATCGCGAGCACCGCACGTGGGTCGGGGAGTGCGCCGATGCAGTTGACCATTGCGCTCACGCCGACCACCGCCGTCGACCCGAGCGGCCAGCGCAGGATGGCCCGCACGTGGTTCTCGAACTGGCTGGTCGCCGCGCCCTCGATGGTCCAGTGGCCCGAGTTGTGCACGCGGGGCGCGAGCTCGTTGACGAGCAACGCCCCTTCCACCTCGAACAGCTCGACGGCGAGCACGCCCACGTATTCGAGCTCGTCTAGCAGCTTTCCTGCGAGCAGCTCGCCCGCGTCCTGCAGGGGCCCGGTCAGCGCGGGCGCGGGCGCGATGCTCCGCCGCAGGATGCCGCCGGCGTGGTGGTTCTCGACCAGCGGCCAGCACGATGTCGTGCCGTCGTGCTCGCGAACCGCGAGGACCGACAGTTCCCGGTCGAAGGGAACGTGCGCCTCGAGCACCAGCGGCACGGGGCCGAGTGCCGACCACGCACGCTCGACGTCGTCCGCCGCGTGCAACACGACCTGGCCCTTGCCGTCGTATCCGCCGCGGCGCGTCTTGAGCACGGCGGGGAACCCGAGCTCCTTCACGGCCCGGTCGAGGCCTCCCCGGTCGTCGACCGCCGCGAACGCGGGTGTCCCGATCCCGAGGCGGAGGCACAGCTCCTTCTCATGGACGCGATCCTGCGCGACTTCGAGCGCGGCCGGGGGCGGCAGCACGGACCGGCCCGACGAGGCGACGAAGCGGGCGCCGGGCGCCGGTACTCCTTCCCATTCGTAGGTGACGACGTCCGCGCCTTCGGACACCTGCGCGAGCGCGACTTCGTCGCCGAGCGCGCCGACCACGAGCGGGCCGATCGCAGCGGCCGTCGCGTCCGGGCTCGGGTCGAGGAACCGGAATCGGACACCGAGGGGGATGCCCGCCAGCGCGAGCATGCGACCGAGCTGCCCGCCGCCGAGCACCGCGACAAGCGGCTTGATCCGGCCTCCGGACGCCTCCCGCATGTCGCATGCTGGCACGGCTTCCGCCGCCGCGGTCGCAGCGAGAAATGTGCGGCACCCCATGGGGGTTCAGCTATCGTGGCCCTTCCGCGACAGCGTCGTCGCTCCTGCTGGACCTCCACCTACTGAATTCTTCCCGGGAGCGAGGAGACCTCGGTTGCCCGATTTCGATCGCGCTGTGCGCCGACGCGCTGAGCTCGATGCCTGCGGCATCGGCTTCGTCGCGCACGCGTCCGGCGAAGCCAGCCGCGAGATCGTCGATCGTGCGCTGACCGGGCTGGCCTGCGTCCGCCACCGCCAGGCGATCGCGGCCGACGGCATCTCAGGCGACGGCGCCGGCCTGCTCGTCCCCATCCCTCGCCCGTTCTTCGCCCGCGTCGGCGGCAAGGAGCTCGGGCGCGAGCTCGACAGCGACCGGGTGGGGGTCGTGTCAGCCTTCCTGGACCTCAACGACGACGACGCGGTGCGTGTTGCGCAGGGGGCGGTCGCAGATGCCTGCGCGGCGGAGGAGATCGAGCTGGCCGGGTGGCGACCGGTTCCCATCGACGAGTCGCACCTCGGCGCGGCGGCACGCCGCGACCAGCCGTCCCTTTGGCACGGCATCCTCTTGCGGCCCGACGGCGTCGACGACACCGAGGCCGAGCGCCGCGCGTACCGGGCGCGCCGGCGGGCCGACGCGCTCTGCCGCGAGGCCGGCGTGCGCCATTACTTCGCCAGCTTCTCGTTCGTCACCGTCACGTACAAGGCGTTGGTGCTCAGCGACCGGCTCGACGCGTTCTATCCCGACCTCGCCGACGACGAGTTCGGCGCACCGCTCGCGATCTTCCACAGTCGGTTCTCGACCAACACCACACCGGCATGGGAGCGGGCGCAGCCGTTCCGGCACCTCTGCCACAACGGCGAGATCAACACCGTGCGCGGCAACGAGCTGCGGATGGCCGCGCGTGGGCGGCTCGGCACCGAGGAAGCAGGCCTCGGTCCCGAGGAGCTGTTCCGTCCCGTGCTCGACCCGGAGGACTCCGACTCCGGCAAGCTCGACTCGGCCGTCGAGCTCCTGGTGCGCGGTGGGCGCGACGTCCGTCACGCCGTCGCCATGCTCGTGCCCGAAGCGTGGGAGGGCCAGCGCGACCTGCCGCGGGGCGTGCGCGGCTTCTTCCGGTATCACGCGTGCCTGACGGACCCGTGGGACGGGCCTGCGGGGTTGGTGTTCACCGACGGTCGCCGCGTCGGCGCCGCGCTCGACCGCAACGGCCTGCGTCCGCTGCGGTGGCAGGTATGCGACGACGGCCTCGTCGTGTGCGCGTCCGAGGTCGGCGCGGTCCCGGTCGACGGCTACGGCGCCGTCCGTCGCGGCCGGCTCGGGCCCGGCGACATGATCTGCGTCGACCCCGACCGCATCGGCTCTAGTCGGTCGCCGTCGCAAGCTCCGGCTCCTGCGACGACGGTCGGCGAAGCCGCCGTCGCCGCGGGCAACGCCGCGGGCAACGGCGCCGCCCTGACAGAGGCCGTCCAGGACGACACGACGGTCAAGACCTGGCTCGCGCGACTGCAGCCGTACTCGGCGTGGGCGCGTGACGGTCTGCTGGCCGCCGACATCGGCTCGCCCGTCGAGATGCCCCCCGGGAACGGCGACCTCGTGCGCCAGCAGGTCGCGTTCGGCCTGACCCGGGAAGAGGTGGCGATGGTGCTCAAGCCCATGGCCACCGACGCCAAGGAGCCCACGTTCTCGATGGGTGACGACGTGCCGTTCGCCGCCGTCGCGAGTCGCCCGCGGCCGATGTTCAACTACCTCAAGCAGCGGTTCGCGCAGGTCACGAACCCGCCGATCGACCACCTGCGCGAGCGGCTGGTCATGTCGCTGCGGACATGCCTCGGGGCCCGCCGGCCGTTGCTCACCGGCGAACCGGGCGCAGCGCGTCTGCTCGAGCTGCCATCGTTCTTCCTCTACCCGTCCGCGGTCGAGACGCTCCTGGACTCCTCGCATTCCGTGTTCAACGCGGTGCGGCTCGACGCCACGTTCCCCGTCGCCGACGGTCCCGAGGGGCTCGGTCCCGCGATCCGGAAGCTTGCCGACGCGGCCGTCGAAGCGGTCGCCGGGGGAGCGTCGATCGTCGTCGTCTCGGACCGGAGCGTCGGCCCGAACCGCGCACCGATCCCGTCGCTGCTCGCGTTGGGAGCGGTCCACCACCGGCTCGTCGCCGAGCGGACGCGTGAGCAGACGTCGATCGTCGTGGCGTCGGGCGACGCGCGCGACGTGCACGGCATCGCCTGCCTGCTCGGCTTCGGGGCCGACGCCGTCTGCCCGCGTCTCGCGCTGGAGAGCGTGGCGAGCATGGCCGACGATGACCAGCTCGGTGAGCTGCACTCGTCGGAGGCGCAGGCCAAGCTCCAAGCCGCGCTCGAGGACGGTGTCCTCAAGATCTTCTCGAAGATGGGCATCTCGACCGTGGACGGCTACCGCGCCGCGCAGATCTTCGAGGCCATCGGGCTTGGCCCCGAGGTCATCGAGACGTGCCTGCGCCACACGGTGTCGGAGGTCGGAGGCGTCGGGTTCGACACGCTCGGCGCCGACGTGCTCGCACGCCACGAAGCTGCGTTCGGGGAGGACACGGCCGCGCTCGACGAGCCCGGGTTCTTCCGGTACCGGAAGCGCGGCGGCGAGTACCACGGCAACAACCCCGACGTGGTCGACGCGCTGCACGACTCGCTGGGCCTCGTCCCCGAAGGCGACGGCGAAAATGGGGGCCGTAACCCGAAGAAGAAGGGCGAAGTCAGCGGGCGGCTCGCGGCTGTCGAGCCGGCGCCGGCCGAGGACCAGGGCAAGGTCATCGTCTTGCAAGGGCCCGAAGCCGAGCCGCTGCCCGAGCCCGACCCCACCGACCTGCGCGCCGCCCACCTGCTGCAGGGCGCGATCAAGCAGGGGCGCGGCGACCTGTACGAGAAGTTCCGTGAGCTCGTGGAGTCGCGGCCGACCACCGAGCTGCGCGACCTGCTCGAGTTCGTGACCGCCGGTGAGCCGATCCCGCTCGACGAGGTCGAGCCGGTCGAGGGGATCACGCGGCGGTTCTCGACCGGGGCCATGTCGCACGGCGCGTTGTCAGCCGAGGCGCACGAGACGCTCGCGATCGCGATGAACATGATCGGCGGGCGGAGCAACTGTGGGGAGGGCGGCGAGGACCCGGCCCGCTACCGCACCCGGGGGACCGATCGCGACCGCAACTCGCGCATCAAGCAGATCGCCTCGGGCCGTTTCGGCGTCACGCCGGAGTACTGCGCCTTCGCCGACGAGTTCAACATCAAGGTCGCCCAGGGGTCGAAGCCGGGCGAGGGCGGGCAGCTGCCGGGGCACAAGGTGAGTCGCGAGATCGCCCGCCTGCGGCATACCCAGCCCGGCGTCGGCCTGATCTCGCCGCCGCCGCACCACGACATCTACTCCATCGAGGATCTCGCCCAGCTGATCTACGACCTGAAGCAGGTGAACCCGCTCGCGGAGGTGTCGGTGAAGCTCGTCGCCGAGGACGGCGTCGGCACGATCTCTGCCGGCGTTGTGAAGGCGCTCGCCGACATCGTCCAGATCTCCGGCAGCAACGGCGGTACGGGCGCGTCGCCGCTGTCGTCGATCAAGAACGCGGGCATGCCATGGGAGCTCGGCCTCGCCGACACGCAGCAGGCCCTCATCGAGAACAGCCTGCGTGACCGGGTGCGAGTGCGCGTCGACGGCGGCTTCAAGACCGGGCGCGACGTCGTGATGGCTGCGCTCCTAGGCGCCGACGAGTACTCGTTCGGCACCGCGGCGATGCTCGCCGAGGGCTGCATCATGGTGCGCGCCTGCCATCGGGATACGTGCCCCACCGGCATCGCGACCCAGCGGCCGAACTTACGGGCCAAGTTCGCCGGCACGCCGGAGGGTGTCGCGACCTACATGATCTTCGTCGCCGAGGAGGTGCGCCGCACGCTGGCGTCGCTCGGCCTGCGCACCGTCGACGAAGCGATCGGTCGCGTCGACCTGCTGCGCCAGCGACCGACAGGCGAAACACGCGCCGATTCGCTCGACCTTTCATCGCTGCTGGTGTCGCCCGACGGTGACGGGCCCCGTCACTTCGTCGCGACGGTGCCCATCCAGCGCCCCCGGTCGTCGCTCGACGAGCGACTTCTCGCCGATGCCTTCCCGATGCTGTGGGACGGCAGGGAGATCGAGCTCGAGTACGAGATCGTCAACGCCGACCGGACCGTCGGCGCGTCGTTGGGTGGGGCGATCGGGCTCGAGTGGGGTGAAGGGCTCCCGCCCGGGTCCGTCTCGGCGCGCTTCACGGGCTCGGCCGGGCAGAGCTTCGGTGCCTTCCTTGCCGACGGCGTGGCGTTGGATCTCGTCGGCGAGGCGAACGACTACCTCGGCAAGGGCATGGGTGGCGGTCGTGTCACGGTGCGGCCGCCCGCTGATGACGCCGGCGATCCCGTGCTCGCGGGCAACACGGTGCTGTACGGCGCCACCGGCGGCCAGGTATTCGTCGCCGGCCGCGTCGGCGAGCGCTTCATGGTCCGCAACAGTGGCGCCACCGCGGTCGTCGAAGGCACGGGCGACCACGCCTGTGAATACATGACCGGTGGGACGTGCGTGGTCCTCGGGCCGTTCGGCTACAACCTCGGCGCCGGGATGACGGGCGGGCAGGCGTTCGTGTTCGATCCCGACGGGCTGTTGTCGGCGCGGCTGAACCCGCAGCTCGTCGAGGCGTCGAAGCTCGACGATCCGCAGTCGGCCGAGCTTCGCTTCCTGCTCGAGCGGCACCGTGATCTCACCGGGTCGTCGCGCGCCGCCGAGATGCTCGACAACTGGGATGCCACGCAGCATTGCTTCTGGCGGGTCGCTCCCGTCGACGAGGTCGCCCGCATCGAGCGCGCGAACCAGAACGTCATCGGCGCGGCGCGATAGTCCGGGGGAGATTCCGGACACTGTGCCCAGACGGGCCTCACCCGGAGTCATTCGTCCCGGGACACGGGTGGCGAAGGGCAGGACATGGGCAGGCAATCCTCGGCGAGGTTCTCGGTTCGGCGCGCATCGATCGGCATCGCGGTCGCTGTCGGCGCGCTGGTCGCAGGAATCGCGCTGGCGTCGGCGAGCGGCGCAGGCGGCGACTCGGGCATCAGCGTCCGGGAGTGTGACCGTCAACGTCGGCGTCGGCAGCACGTGCAACGCGTCGAGCACCGGTGGCAGCTTTGCCATCGCCCAGGCTGCCGAGTCGAGCAGCTCCACCGCGCAGGGCGCGAGTGTCGCCTCGACCTCGTCCACGTAACCGGAACAGCGCGGGCGCCAACCACGGCGGCCAGGCACTCACGGCAGCCGCCTTGGGCAGCGACGGCAGCTCGTTGTCTGCAGACGAACACAGCATCGCCGTCTCGCGCGCTCGGGAACAGCCAGGCCACGAGCAGCGCGTCCGGCACCGGCAACTTCGCCGTGGCGGGGGCGGCGTTCTCGAGCACGGCGGACACCACGACGGCGATTCCGACGTGCTCGGGCGGCGGGCTCGCGCTCGGCGCTGAAGCGATGGTCATTTCTGCATCGACGTGCTCGGCAACCTGATCAGCGGCTGATCCGAGCCGCCTGCCGGCGTTACTCCGACAAGGGGAGCTGCGGCCGCGAGTCGTAGCCGAACAGGTCTGCGATCGGGCGACGGATGAAGCTCGTCCGCGCGTCCTCGTACGCCTGGACCGCGTCGTTGTAGGTCTTCACCAGGGCGGGCGGCGGCGCCGTGCCCAGGAACGTGCTGATGGCCTGGTTCAGCGCGTCGACACCCTTGAGACGGTCGGAAGTCAGCACCACCACTCGCAGGCGGGCGGCAAGGCCCTCGAGCTGGTTAGCCGTTGCTACCTCGACTTCGGCATTCGCGTCCCCGTCGGCGGCGCGCCGGAGCCGGTCCCATCGCGCGAGCGTCAGTCCCAGCTCGCGGGTCACCGCGCGGTCGCCGGCTCCCGCAGTGGTCCCCTCGGCCTGCACGGCGGCGAGTCGTTCGTAGCGGGCGGCGAGCGGCGCCCGCAGCGGGGTCCACGCGCGATCGACCGCGTCGCGGCGGTCGTCGAGCTGCGGACGGGTCGTGAGCACGAGCGCGACCGCGCCTGCCACGAGCACCAAGACGACGACGACGGCGAGACGCCGGACCCGACGAGCCATCAGCGGGCAACCTAGCTGCGGGATACCCGCCGAAGGGGGACATCATGATCACCGGTATGGCTCACACCGCGGTGTGTGTGCCGGACGTCGACGCTGCCGTCGAGTGGTACCGGTCGGTCCTCGGGCTGACCGTGCTGTCGCCGCCCTACCTGGTCGAAGGGCCGGACATCGAGCGGGACATGGGTGAGCTGGTCCCGAGCCCGGTTGCCGTGAAGGCGGCCATTCTCGGCTTCCCGGGGGAGGGTGATCGTGTGCTCGAGGTGATCGAGTACCCACGGTCGCCGGGGCGCGCCCGCCCGGAGGAAGCGATGCTCGTCGACGAGGGCTTCACGCACGTGGGGTTGGTGTGCGACGACATCGTCGCGACGCGTGCCGAGCTCGAGGCCCGGGGCGTGCGCTTCCTCACCTCGGGAGTCGCCGAGATCGTCGGCCTGCGCACCACGTGGTTCGAAGACCCGCACCGGCTGGTCTTCATCCTCATGGAGAAACGCGACGGCGCGAAGCCGTACTACGCCCAGTACTGAGCCTCCGGGAAGCCGTCGTAGGTCGCCGGTAGTGTTCGGCCATGACCCGCTCCCGGGTCCTGGTCGTGGTGATCGTCATCGCCGCCGCCTCGATCGGGGGGTGGCGGCTTGGTGAGGCGCGTCGGACCGCGACCACGCAATGGGCCGTCGTCGACGTGCTCGACGGCGACACCATCCGCGTCGCTCGGGGCGACGACACCGACACGGTACGCCTGCTCGGCATCAACACGCCCGAAACCCACCACCCGCGGAAGCCGGTCGAATGCTTCGGTCCCGAAGCGGCGGCGTACACCGATGCCCAGCTGCGTGGCCGCGCGGTGGGGCTCGAGGCCGACATCGAGGAGCGCGACCGGTACGACCGGCGGCTCGCGTACGTGATCGTCGACGGCGAGCGGTTCAACGACGAGCTCCTCCGCCGCGGCTACGCCCGTCTGCTCGTGATCGAACCCAACCACGCGCACGCGCGGGCGATGCTGCAAGAGGAGCTCGACGCCAAGCGCGCCGGCCGGGGGCTGTGGGGAGAGTGCTGACGCCCCTATCCGGACCGGATGGTCAGACGCTGTCGGGCGTGAGGCGGACGCGGAGCTTGTCGATGGCCCGGCCCAGCATGTCGCGGGTCTCCGTGTGCGAGCAGCCGAGGTCGTGCGAGAGCTCCTTCATCGACATCGGCGGTCCGTCCAGCCCGAAGCGGCGCGCGACCAGCTCGTACTCGGCGCGGCTCAGGCACTCGAAGGCGTGCGTGTCGGCGCGCAACTCCAGAGCGTCGAGGTCGACCTCGTCGTCGGTGGCCGGGTCGTCGACGCCCCCCGGCAGGTCGGGGTACGGCCAGCCGTCGTCGGAGGGGAAGACCGGCAAACTCGACCAGGCCATGGCGCGACCCCCATCTGCTGGACGTGACGTGTGTCCGCATGGTGGCCGCCGCGGCGCGGCGCGTCAACGGTCTATTGGTCGCTCTCGCAGGCTCGAGCTCCTGCTCCGGCGGTCGGCAAAGCCGCCGCCTCCGCGGGCCGTCAGCTCGGGTGCTGCCCGACCAGGTCGAGCAGGGCCTCGCCGTGCCGCTCGAGTTTCACCGGTCCGATTCCCGGTATCGCCAGGAGGTCGTTCCGCGAGGTCGGGCGGCGCTCGGCGACGGCCTCGAGCGTCGTGTTGGGGAAGATCACATACGCAGGCACCGCCGACGCGCGCGCCAGGTTGCGTCGCCATTCCATCAACGCCTTGAGCAGCTCCGAGCCCCGTGCGCCGTCAGGCTTGGCGCCCGACCGGCGCTGGGCCTGGGCCACCTGCTCCCGCGCCGCCGCGAGGCGAGCGCGGCCGGAGTCGGTACCAGCGCCGTCGCCGTCCGCCGTGCTCGCATCGGCGATGGTCGACTCGATCCGGGCCAACCAAGGGCTCGGGGTCCGGTTGTACGTGCGGAGCCCGACGGTCCGCTTCTTTGCCCGGCTCACGTACAGGCACCGCTCCGCGCGCGTCAGCGCCACGTACAACAAGCGTTGCTCCTCGGCCAGCTCACTCGGTGTCTCGGCGTGCGAGATCGGCACCAGGCCCTTCTCGAGCCCGACGACGAACACCGTGTCGAACTCGAGCCCCTTCGCCCGGTGGAACGTGAGCAGCTCGACCGCGTTCGTCTTGGATGTGCCGCCGTCGTCGCCGGGGCGGAGCATGGTCTGGAGGAACTCGAGGAACCCCTCGAGCGATCCTCCGCCGCCGTCGGCGGCGAGGTACTCCTGGCCCAGGCGGGCGACGGCGTCGATGTGCTCGCGCCGCTCCTCGGGCGCGCCGGCGCCGTCTTCGATCAGGGCCTCCAGGTGGCCGGCGAAAGGCACGCCGGGCTGCTCACGCGTCCGCCGACGCAGCGTGTCCAGCGCGACCTGCACCAGCGGCCGATCGAGGAACCGTGCCCCGCCTCGCACGCGGAACGGGACGCCTTCCTTGGGGAGTGCTTCCTCCAAGAGCGCCGACTGCGCGTTCGTCCGGTACAGCACCGCCGCCGACGACCACGGCCGTCCGGGAACGTGCGCGCGTCGCAACAACCTCGCCACGCCCGCCGCTTCGGCTTCGTCCGACTCGTAGGCGAGTACTTCCGGCACCGGGCCGTCGGGCTGGCTGCTCCGAACCTCCGCGGGAGAGCCCCGATCGCCGAGTACCGCGGCGGCGGCCGACACGACCTGCGGCGTCGACCGGTAGTTGGTACCGAGCCGGACGACCGACGCGTCGCGAAAGAACCCGGTGAACCGGGTGAGATAGGACGCATCGGCGCCGGCAAAGCCGTAGATCGCCTGGTCGCCGTCGCCGACGACACACAGGTCGGGACGGTCCCCGAGCCACCCCTGCAGCAGCCGGAACTGCGCCGGGTTGGCGTCCTGGAACTCGTCGACGAAGAGATGGCGGAAACGCCACCGTTGCGTGGCTTGGAACTCACTGTCGGTCTCGAGGACGCTGGCGCACCACGCGATGACATCGTCGAAGTCGACGACGCCGCGACGCCGCCGCTCGCGTTCGTAACGATCGAAGAGGACGGCGATTTCGGGGAACGGTCGGGGCGGCTCGCGCCGTGCCGCGCGGGCCGCGGTCTCGTAGCCCTCGGCCGTGATGAGGCGCGCCTTCGCCCATTCGATCTCGGCGGCGACCTCGGCGGCGAGGAGGCCGCGCTCCGTGCCGCGCCCGGGCAGCATCGGCACGAGAAGCCGGGCTTTGCGGTCGAGCAGCTTCGGCATCGCCTCGCGACGGTCCTCACAGCGACGCCGCAGCTGCGCGAGAGCTATCGCGTGGAAGGTGCCGGCGGTGACGCGGCGGACGCCGAGCTTCGCGAGGCGGTCACCCAGCTCGCCGGCGGCCTTGCGCGTGAACGTGACTGCGAGCACGTGTGCGGGATCGATCCGCGCGTGACGGGAGTGCCAGGCGATCCGGCGTGTCAGGACACGCGTCTTGCCCGCCCCGGCGCCGGCGAAGATCGCGAGCGGGACAGCGGGAGTGGTGACGGCCTCGCGCTGGGCATCGTCGAGACCGTCGAGCAACGAATCGTCGGTCATTCCCGTCTGAACCCCTCCTCGCCCCTCCGGGGCGGCCCGCAGAGCCGCGCGTCGCAAGCTTTGGCTCGTGGCTCGACCGTCGGCAAAGCAGCCGCCGGCCCGCGCCGACGATACCGAGCGGGTACGACGACAACAGGCAGCTCAAGGGCGTCAGAACATGGGAAGGCCCCGAGTAGTCTTCGCTGCGTCGCAGCTCCGATCTCCTCGGGGCGCACTTCCCATCGGGCAGCTGCTTCGCCGGTTCCCCGGCGGGCGGGGCGCCGGCTCGACTGCTGCCCCGGCTCTCTCACGCGGATGGACCGACGCTCGATTGCCGACCGGCTCCTCGGACCCGTAATCCAGGGGTGCCTCTCGGCATCTCCGGTGCCGCGCCCTCGAGAACCAGTGCGAGCGAACTTACGACCGGTCCTACTGATCGTCAAGAGGACTTTGGTCCCGAGTACGTTCGTTTCCGATGCACGTATCACGCGCCCGCTTCGAAGAGCTCGTCGGCGACGCGCTCGACTCCATTCCCCCCGATTTGGGCGCGCACATGGAGAACGTCGTGGTGATGGTCGAAGAGTGGCCGACGGCCGAGCAGCTGGGCGGCAGGCCCGGCACCCTCCTCGGCCTTTACGAAGGTGTGAACCTCACGAACCGCTCGCCGATCAACTACGCCGGTGTGATGCCGGACCGCGTCACGATCTTTCAAGGGCCGCTGAGCCAACGGGCGCGCGACGAAGCCGACCTCGCCCACCAGATCCGCGTCACCGTCGTTCACGAGATCGCGCACCACTTCGGCATCGATGACCACCGGCTGCACGAGCTGGGCTGGTCGTAGACCACGGCGAAAAGGGAGCCACATGCGAGACCGGAACCGTTGGCGGAACTGGGGACGAAACCAGTCGTGCACGCCTGCCGCAGTGGAGCAACCGGAGAGCGAGCTCGAGGTGGCGGAGGCCGTCCGCCGGGCCGGGAGCGCAGGCCAGACGGTCAAGGTTGCCGGCGCCGGCCACTCGTTCACCGACATCGCGTGCACCGATGGTCGCCTGCTCCGTCTCGACCGGCTCGACCGGATCGTCGCGCTCGACCCGGATGCCCGTACCGTCACCGTCGAGGGGGGCATCCCGATCTGGAAGCTCAACGAGGAGCTGGCTACGCGCGGGCTCGCGCTCGCGAACCTTGGCGACATCGACCGCCAGTCGATCTCGGGTGCGATCGCGACCGCCACGCACGGGGGCGGCAAGCGCTTCGGCGGCCTGGCGACGTTCGTGACCGGGATCGAGCTCGTCACCGCCGACGGCGACGTGCTGCGCTGCTCCGCCGACGAGGAGCCCGAGGTGTTCGCTTCAGCGCGCGTCGGCTTGGGCGCCCTCGGCGTGGTCACCAAGGTGACGCTGCAGTGCGAGCCCGATTTTCGGCTTCACTCGATCGAGCAGCCGCGATCGCTCGACGCACTCGTCGACGACCTCGACGAGATCATCGACGGCAACGAGCACATCGACTGCTACTGGTTCCCGCACACGGACGTGGCGACGGTCAAGGTGGCGAACCGCACCGACGAACCCATCCGTAGGAGGCGCGCGTTGAAGGCGTGGCGCGACGAGATCCTGCTCGCGAACGTCATGTTCGGCGCGCTGTGCGCGTTGGGACGGCGGCGGTCTTCGGCCGTGCCCGGGCTCATGCGTGGTGTGGCGAGTGGTCTGGGCAAGACGCAGATCGTCGACGCGAGCCACCGCGTGCTGTGCAGCACCCGGCTCGTGCGCTTCGTGGAGATGGAGTACGCCATCCCGCGGGCGGAACTCGGCAAGACGCTGTTGCGCGTCCGGGACCTCATCGAGGGCGAGGGGCTCTCGGTCGACTTCCCGATCGAGCTACGCGTCGCCGCCGCCGACGACATCCCGCTCAGCACCGCGCAGGGCCGCGAGACCGGGTATCTCGCCGTGCACATGTCGGCCGGTAGGCCGTTCGAGCGTTACTTCCGAGGTGTCGAAGCGATCATGGACGACATCGGAGGCCGGCCCCACTGGGGCAAGATGCACTACCAGCGCGCCGAGACGCTCGCGCCGCGCTACCCGGAGTGGGCGCGCTTCCAGGCCGTCCGCTCCCGGATCGACCCCGACGGTCGGTTCCGCAACGCCTACCTCGACCGCGTCCTCGGGCCCGTCGCGTAAGCATCGCCGCTGCCATATTCTTCCGGACGACGGCGGCTGTGCCGACCGTCGTCGCAAAGCCGGAGCTTGCGACGGCGCCAAAGGAGAAACCTTTGCCGTACCCCCGCCACCTGATCAACGAGGGCGAGGCCGTCGCGCTCGACCTCCACCCGCACTGGTGGTTCTTCGCGAAGGACATCCTGACTGGCGCATTACTACTTCTCGGGCTGGTCGGCGTCGTTGCCGTGCGCGATGTCGAGTACGTCAACAGCGTGACGGCGTTCGGCTGGGCGGTCCTGGCGGTGATCTGGGCCATCTGGCTGTTGTTCAAGTACCTCCAGTGGCAGTTCACGAACTTCGTCGTCACCGACGACCGCGTCATCTACCGCCACGGGGTGTTCGCGAAGCATGGCGTCGAGATCCCGCTCGAGCGCATCAACAACATCAACTTCGATCAGCGATTCTGGGAGCGGATCATCGGCGCCGGTGACCTCGACATCGAGTCGGCCGGCCGTGAGGGCCAGTCCCACTTCGAGGACGTCCGCCACCCCGACGGCGTGCAGCAGGAGATCTACCGCCAGATGGAGGTCAACAACAAGCAGCAGGCGATGTGGAGCGCGCCCCAAGTGAGCCGCGAAGCATCCATTCCCGAGCAGATCGAGCAGCTGGCCGCGCTGCGCGACAAGGGCCACATCTCGGCGCAAGAGTTCGAGTCCAAGAAGGCCGCGCTCCTCGAACGCATGTAGTGCCACGAGTCGTCTCGCTCGTCCCATCCGCCACCGAGACGCTACGCGCCCTCGGTGTCGATCCCGTCGCATGCACCCGGTTCTGCGAGCAACCCGATCTGCCTGCGGTGGGCGGCACCAAGAACCCGGATGTCGACGCGATCGTGGCCTTGGCGCCCGACGTCGTCGTCATGAACGACGAAGAGAACCGCGCCGAGGACGCCGACGCGCTCGTCGCCGCCGGGCTGCGCGTGCATTCGATGTCGCCGCGGTCGGTCGCCGACGTCGGCCCGGCGGTGATCGCCCTCTGCGGCGCCGTCGGGGTCGGCGTGCCCGAACGGTTTGTCCGGGGGGAGTGGGAAAGCTGGTTGGGCGAGCAGGCCGCGCAGCCCGAGCGGGCCCGAGCCGCAGTGCTCGTGTGGCGCCGTCCGTGGATGACGATGAACGGCGACACGTACGCATCGTCGCTGCTCGAGGCGACCGGCATCGACAACGTGTTCGCCGGCGACGACGACCGCTACCCCGAGGTGACGCTGGAGACGATCCGCTCCCGCCGGCCCGACATCGTGCTCCTGCCGAGCGAGCCGTACCCGTTCAAGGACCGGCACGTGGACGAGGTCGCAGCTGCGCTTCCCGGCGCGCACACGCAGCTCATCGACGGCCGCGACCTGTTCTGGTGGGGCATCCGTACACCGGACGCATTGTCCAGGTTGCGCGACCTGCTCAGACGACCGTGAGGCCGGGCCCGTGCTCTTCGCCGTCGGCGGGGCAGTGGAAGTGCACGAAGTTCTCCTGGTCGGGGGGGTCGAGCTCCGTGTCCGTCCAGCGCAGGAGCAGCGTGCGCGACTGACCGGGCGCGAGGTCCACCGCCACCTCGCCGACGCGGGTCGCGGCCGCCGGGGCGGCGTCGACTGCGAGCTCGCCGCGCGCGACGGTGGCGCCGCGAGATCGCGGCACCGCGATGCGGGCATCGGGGTCTGGTGGCATCGGCAGGCCGATGCGCGCGCCGTCGGAGTCCGGCGCGAACACACCCGACGTGGCCTCGACGATCTCCCACGAGATCGGGCCCCGCCAGGTCTTGGTGCGATCGTTGACGGCGATCACCGGCACCCTGACCGTGCCTGCGGGGACCAACGACGCGTCGTGCACCCCGACGGCGAGAAGCGGACGGCTCGCATCCCGGTACGCGTCGTACGTGGCTTTCGGCACCCGTTCGACGTCGACGAGCCCGCCGCCGGCGTAGCCCCACCAGTCGGCCCAGAAATGCCACCGGTACCCCATGAACGGGTCGCCGCGGTGGGCGCGGAACCACTCGGTCTCGTACTTGGCCAGCGCGGCGCCGTACGCCTCCGTCGCGGCCGACCACTCGTCCAGTGACTCGTAGCGCGACGGCAGGCCCGCGAAGGCGCACGTCGACCCGATGAACGACAGGCGGCTCACCCATTCGCGCATCTGGTCGGTGTCGGGCGGCCATCCGCGGTCGCCGAACTTCGCCGCTTGCGGTCCCAGGGTCCAGAACCCGTACTCGGATACGAACCACGCCGGTTGCTCGCGCGTGCGGTAGACGCTGCCGCCGCCGAGGGACCCGGCGTAGTTGTGGACGTCGTCGCCGATCCCGGACGCCTCGTGGACGTGGCGGCCGGTGTCGACGGCGCGCAGCGTCTCGTCGAGGGCGGCGTCGAGGTGAACCTCGCCGCGGTCCGTCTCGGGCCCGTCGCCGGCCCGGCGGCGATCGAACATGCGGGCGGGCTCGTTATGGCACGCGTAATAGACGACGCTCGGATGGTTGTGGAGCAGGTACGCCATCTCCGCGATCTGCCGGCGCGCGGTCTCCACAAAACCGGGGTTGGACTCGGTGCCCGAGTCGTAGGACCATTGCAGCGGGAAGTCCTGGAACACGAGCACGCCGGCGTCATCGGCGGCGTCGTAACAGTGCGGCGACTGAATGTGTGCGTGCACACCCACCGAGTTGCCGTGCGCGTCGACGAGCATGCGCATGTCGCGGTCGTAGAAGCTGCGACCAACCTCGGCGAAATGTTGCCACGGGATGTAGTTCACGGCCTTGACGAAGAGCGCCTCCCCGTTGACCTCGAGATGACGCGCGTGGCCGGCGTCGTCGGTGACGACCTCGGCGCTCCGCAGCCCGAAGCGGGCGGCGCGCCGGTCGAGCGCCTTTCCGTCAGACGACGCCAGCGTGGCGCGCAGCTCGTGGACCACGGGGGCGCCGTCGGGCGATCCGGCCGGTTCCCACCGCGCAAACGGGTCACGGTCGCCGAGCTCGGCCACGGCGTCCACCCGGCCCGCGCCGGGAGGGAGCCGCACGGCGAGGTGCCCACGCTCGTCACCCACCTCGAGATGGAGGTGCACGTCGAGCTCGTCCTGTGTGTGGTTGCTGACCACCGCGGCCACCTGCACGGTGTTCGCGCCCAGCGGTGTGACGAACAGCGCGTCGAGCGACGCGTCGCCGGTCCGTTCCAGCGTGACCGATCCGACGATCCCGCCCGTCGTCTTGGACTGGCCCCACTCCGGGGTCCACACCCAGGGGTCGCCGCCCTCGACGAGCGGCCCGACCATCCGGCCGGGGAGACCCCCGGGCCGGCTGTCGTGGTACTTCAGCGTTCCCTTGATCACGCGTTTGCGGTGGTCGAAGAACAGCGCCGACGGATCGAGCGGCTCGAGCGGATCCTGCACCGCCACGACGACCGTGTTGTCCTTTGCGAGGAGGTCGGTCAGGTCGAAGCCGAACGGCGCAAAATAGCCCTCGTGGTGGCCGAGGTACTCGCCGTTGAGCCACACGTCGGCGAGATAGTCGACGGCGCCGAACCGGAGGCGAACTCGTTGCGGCGAGTCGGGGAGGCTGCTGTGGCGCGGATCCGGGAACGTGCGCTTGTACCAGACGGGCGCGAACTGGCGCGTCAGCTCGTCGTCGAAGCCGAAGTTCTCGGGCACGGACAGCTTCCGCCACGTGACGCCGCTGGGCGGTCCCGCCTCGGCGCGCGCGCCGGGCGCCGGGAAGGACGGGTCCCCCTCGACGTCCGCCCATCGCTCCCAGCGACCCGAGAGCGACACGTCGATGCGCCCGGCGCCGTTGGGCACATCACCTGGCTCCAGTGGCGACCAGTCGAGCGGCCGCGCCGCGGCGACGGGCTCGAAGTCGGAGTGGCGCGTCACCGGCGCCGCCGCCGGGCGGGGCCGGTCGGCAGGCGTGAACGAGAGCGTCATGTTGCGGGCGACGGCTCGACGGGGCCTGCGCCGTCGACCGCGTCGACGACGAACGCGGCCGCGTCGAGTCCCGTCTCGGCGCCATAGCGAGCGACGGTCTTGGCGGCCGCGTCGGCCGCACGCGATCGTTCGACCAGGGCGACGACGCATCCGCCGAAGCCGGCGCCAGTGAGGCGAGCGCCGATCGCGCCGTGCTCGACGAGCAACTCGACGGCCAGATCCAACTCGGGCGTCGAGACCTCGTAATCGTCACGCAGGCTGGCGTGGGACTCGAGCAGCAGCGGGCCCAGCCGCTCGAAGTCGCCGGCGCGCAGCGCCTCAGCGAACTCGAGCACCCTGCGGTTCTCGGACACCACGTGACGGGCAAGCGGCTCGTCGCGAACCTGCTCGAGTGTCGCGTCGCGCAACGCCGCCAGACCGAGCCGCGCTGCGACGGCCTTGCACGCCCGCCGTCGCTCGCCGTACGCGCTGCCCGCAAGCGTGCGCGGGACGCCGGAGTCCACCACGAGCACTGCATAGGGGTCGGGCAACGGGATCGGCTCCACGTCGAGCGCACGGCAATCGATGAGGAGCGCGTGCCCGCGCTGTCCGAACATCGCGGTGAGCTGGTCCATGAGGCCGCCGGGCACGCCCGTTGCCCGCACCTCGGCCTCGAGCGCGACGCGCGCGGCTGCGGTCGCGTCGAGTCGCAGCCCAGCCGCGGTTGCAAGTGCGAGTGTGAGCGCGACCGACAACGCCGAGCTCGACGAGAGCCCCGAGCCGAGGGGAACGGTCGACGACAGGGCCGCATCCATGCCGGCGGGAGGGCGTTCGTGGCCGGCGAGCGTGCCGACCGCGCCCACCGCGCCGGCGACGAACCGGCCCCAACCAGGCTCGACGCCCGCGAGGTCGTCGCCGCCCGAGGCATCGAGGTCCACGACTCCGGCGTCGTCCGAGACATCCAGTGACCGAACTCGGACACGCTCGTCGTCGCGCTCGGCGAACGCGACCAGACAGTCGCGGTCGATCGCCAGGGGC
>JALZAA010000363.1 GCA_030948625.1 Actinomycetota bacterium | reverse complement strand
CCGCCTCGCGCGCTCGGGCCGGCGTCACGACGGGGAGGTCGAGCTCCGCGGCCGCGACCCTGACCGGACTCGGCTCGGCGCCGCCGCCGCGGCTGCGCCGCCGATCCGGCTGGGTGACCACGAGCGCGACCTCGTGTCCGGCGGCGACGAGCGCGCGCAACGGCGGGACGGCGTCAGCCGGGCTGCCCAGGAAGATGACGCGCACGGTCGGCGCGCCCGGCTCAGAGGGCCGGACCCGCGCCCCGGGCGACCGTGGTCAGGTCGCGCTCCCGCAGCTCCCGCAACGCGCGTTTGCGCTCATCCGGCTCCAAGCGGTCAAGCAGGAGGACGCCATCGAGATGATCGAGCTCGTGCTGGAAGACCCGCGCCAGCATCTCGTCGGCCTCGATCTCGATCTTGGTGCCGTCGATGCCGATGCCCCGGAGCGTGACGACCTTGGGCCGGGTGATGTCGAAATGCAGGCCGGGGACCGAGAGACACCCTTCGTTGTAGACCCACTCGCCCGATGCCTCGACGATCTCGGGGTTGACGACGGCGTGCGGGCCTTCGCCGACGTCGTACGTGAAGATGCGCCGTTGGACACCGACCTGCGGCGCAGCAAGACCGACGCCGACCGCCTCGTACATCGTCTCGTACATCGTGTCGACCAGCGCGGCGAGGCTGCCGTCGAGCTCCTCGACGTCGCGTGCCCGCTGCTTGAGCACCGGGTCACCGAAAACGCGAACCGCATGCGTGGCCATCAGGACTGCGAGGGTACCAGCCACCTTCTCGAACCCTTTCCACCGGCGCGGCGTGCTCCGAACAGGACATCAGACGCGCAACGGATCAACCTCCACGCGCAGGCGTCCGCGCCCCCGCGCCGCGGTGAGATCCACACCGGCCAGGGCATCGCAGAGGACTTCGGTGGACGGCGCCTGCACGAGCGCGCGCGCCGACTGCCCCGTGACGGTGGGGCCGAGGACGCGGAGCCCGTCCACCGCGCGCAAGGCGGCGCACGCCACGTCGACGGCGTCGGGCGCACCGGAGACCTCGGCCAGACCGCCGAACGGCGGGAACGCGAGCACGCGCCGGCGCGCGAGCTCGGCGTCGGCCTCGATCGTCACCTCCGCCGCTTGCGCGGTTGCGACCACGTCGTGCTCCGGCACCCGCGTCTGCACGAGGACCCTCCCGGTTCCGCGCCGGTCACCGACGATCCGTGCCGCCCGGACGAGGAGCCACAACGCCTGCTCTGCCGCCCGGTACCGGGTTGCGAGCAGCTCCTGGTCGAACTCGAGGAACGCCACCACCTCGACGGGTCGCGAGCCGTCCGACGCACGGTGGAGCACGGCCTCGGTGCCGACAAGCACGTCGGCGTCGGGTACGCCCACCGTCGCGGCTTCGACCTCCGCGACCGACGCGCGCGGCAAAAGGGCTGCAACATGGTCGCGTACCCGGGTGATGCCGGGCTTGCGCGCGCTGAACCGCGTGCTGTGGCAGTACACGCAGATGCGCGGCCGTGTGGCGCCGCAACGTCCACACGCAAACCCGGAATCTGCCTCCGCGACGGCTGCGTCGCACACCTCGCATTGTGCGAGGCGGCCACAGCTTCCGCAGACGAGAAGCCCGGCGCGACCCTTCCGGTTCAGCACGCAGAGAGCGCGCGCGTCGTGCTCGAGAGCCCCCTGCAGCGCGTGGGTGAGGGCGTCGGAGAACAGGCCGCGCCCCGGTGGCTCATCGCGGAGGTCCACGACATCGAGCCTCGGCCAGCCGGCTCGCTCGAAGCCGCGGCTCGGGTGAGCAGGGAGTCCCGCGGCGGCGACCGCCTCGAGAGTCGGCGCCGGGCTCACGAGCGTGCATCGAATGTGAGCGCGCCGCGCGCGCTCGAGTGCGACCTCGCGCGCGTTCCAGGCCGGGGCGCGCTCCTCTTTCAACGCTTCGTCGCCCTCGTCGAGAACGACGATCGCCTGCAGGTCGGGTACCGGTGCCAGGACCGCTACTCGTCCCCCGACCACCACGCACGCGCCTCGTCGCGCCTCGTCCCAACGGGCGGTGCGCTCGGCGTCGGGCCGGTCCCCGCGCGCCAGGATCGTGTGGCGGCCCTGACGGCGGAGATCAGCGACCACGGCGGCCGCGCCCACCGCGTCCGGCACGACGACGATCGATGAGCCTTCGGACGCGACCAGGGCGCGCACGAGCTCGCCGCGGGCGGCTGCCGGCGGCCACGCGACGAGCCCGGGTGAGCCCAGCGCGCCACCGTCGAGCTCCTCCGGCAACGCGACGGGTGGATACACCGCCGCGTCCGGCTCGGGATCCGTCAGCGTCCGCACCGCGTTCGGAGGCGACGCCGCCCGCAGGAGCAGCGCCAACCGCCCCGCGTACCGCCACGCCACCCACCGGCACAGGTCGACGACCTCGGACGGCGGACCCGCCGACGCGACCTTGGCAAGCGGCCGCAGCTCGGACCGGTCGACTTCGGGCTCGACGCCGTCGGCGACCACCCATCCGCGGACCCGGCGGCCGTGCAGCGGGACGCGCACGATCGCCCCGACCCGGACGGCGTCCGCGACCTCCTCGGGGACCAAGTAGTCGAAGGCGCGGTTGACCGCAGGTAGGTCTGGCAGAACCCGGCAGACCCGAAGGGGCAGAGTTATGCGAGCGCTTCCGCCGCTTTGCGCAGCGCCTCGGCCTCGTCGGTGCGCTCCCACGTGAAGGTGGGCTCGCGCCGGCCGAAGTGCCCGTACGCGGCGGTCTTCTGGTAGATGGGCCGGCGCAGGTCGAGCCGCTCGATGATCGCGGCCGGGCGCAGGTCGAAGTGGTCCTGCACGAGGGCCCCCAGCTTGTCGGGGGCGATCTCGGCGGTCCCGAATGTCTCCACCATCACCGAGACGGGCCGCGCCACACCGATCGCGTACGCGACTTGCACTTCGCAGCGCTTCGCGATCCCGGCCGCCACCACGTTCTTGGCAACGTTGCGGACCGCGTACGCCGCGGAGCGGTCGACCTTCGTCGGGTCCTTTCCGCTGAACGCGCCGCCACCGTGGCGGGCCATGCCGCCGTACGTGTCGACGATGATCTTGCGGCCGGTGAGGCCACAATCGGCGTGCGGGCCGCCCTTCTCGAAGCTCCCGGTCGGGTTGCAGAGGAACTCGAAGTCATCGCCTTGGAACTGCTCCGGCAGCAACGGCCGGACGACGTGCTCGAGGAGCGCGGGCTTGAGCGTCCCGTCGATGTTCACCCCGGGGTCGTGCTGCGTAGAGATGAGCACGGTGCACAGCCGCTTCGGAACGTTGTCCTCGTACTCGATCGTCACTTGCGTCTTGCCGTCGGGACGGATAGACGGGACCGTGCCGTCGCGGCGGACCGCGGCCAGCCGCTGGGCGAGTCGGTGCGCAAGCCAGATCGGCATCGGCATGAGGTCGGCCGTGTCGTCGCACGCGTAGCCGAACATCATCCCCTGGTCCCCGGCGCCGACCTCGTCGTAGTGGTCGCCATCACCGGTACGGAGCTCGTACGCCTTGTCGACGCCCTGCGCGATGTCAGAGGACTGCTCGTCGATGGACGTGATGACCGCGCACGTGTTGCCGTCGAAGCCGTACGACGCGTCGGTGTAGCCGATGCCCCGGATCGTGTCGCGCACCAGCCTCGGGATATCGAGGTGCGCGTTGGAGCTGATCTCGCCGGCGACGATCGCCATCCCGGTCGTGACCATGCTCTCGGCCGCCACCCGGCTGTAGGGGTCCTGCTCGAACATCCCGTCGAGGACGGCGTCACTGATCTGGTCGCACATCTTGTCGGGGTGGCCTTCGGTCACCGACTCCGACGTGAACGTGAACCTACTCATCGACAATTCTCTCTTTGCTCAGGCGCGGCCGTCGTTGAGAAAGCCGCCACTCGGTCGAGGATGAGCCCGGCCAGCTCGCGCTTGTCGAGCAGGGGCGTCTCCTCCCAGGAACCGGACGAGTACAGCAGGATCACCTGGTTGGTGTCGACTTCGAAGCCCGCATTCGGGACCGAGACGTCGTTGGCCACGATGAGGTCGACCCGCTTGGCTGCGAGCTTCTCGGCGGCGTGCTCCCGCACGTGCTCGGTCTCGGCCGCGAACCCGACGACGACCTGCCCGGGCTGCTTGCGCTCCCCGAGCATCGCGAGGATGTCGGGCGTCGGCTCGAGCACCACCTCCGGCACGCCGTCGCGCTTCTTGAGCTTCTCGTCCGCGATCGCTTTCGGGCGGAAGTCGGCCACTGCCGCCGCCATGACGACGGCGTCCGACTCCGCGAACCGCGAAAGCACCGCGGAGGACATGTCCTCCGCCGTCTCCACGTGCACGACCTCCACGCCGGAGGTCTCCGCCGGACGGCCGATCGTCGTCACGAGCGTCACCGCCGCCCCGCGCCGGGCGGCCGCTTCGGCGACGGCGTAGCCCATCTTCCCCGATGATCGGTTGCCGACGAACCGCACCGGGTCGATGGGCTCCCTCGTGCCGCCCGCGGTCACCAGCACGCGCCGGCCGCCGAAGTCGCCCGCTGACGCGAGCACCTCGGCGGCGGCATCAGCGATGTGAACGGGGTCGGCGAGCCGGCCCGGCCCGGTGTCACCGCCGGCCAGGTGGCCCGCTTCGGGGTCGATGACGTGCACACCCCGACGGCGGAGCACGGCCAGGTTCTCCTGCACGGCGGCGTGCTCCCACATCTCGGTGTGCATCGCCGGGGCCAGCAGCACGGGCGCGGCGGTGGCGAGCAGCGTGGCGGTGAGCAGGTCGTCGGAGATGCCTTGGGAGTACTTGCCGATGAGCTTGGCCGTGGCCGGCGCCACGACGATCAGGTCGGCCTCGCGTCCGAGGCGCGTGTGAGGAATGGGGTCCGGACCCTCGAACAGCGAGGTGCGCGCCGGCTCGGAGGCGAGCGCGGAGAAGGTCACGGCGCCGACGAAGCGCTGGGCGTCGTCGGTGAGCACGGGGACAACGTGCGCGCCGGCGTCGACGAGGCGCCGGCACAGCTCGGCGGCCTTGTACGCGGCGATGCCGCCGGTGACTCCGAGGACGACCCGCCGGCCGCGCAAGGACGGCAGATCAGAGCGATCAGGTGATGTCGGCGTGGCCATGCGGTACCGCCCGCGGGCCTGCTACGCCTCGGACGGTTCCTCGGCCTCGGCGCCCTGGGCGCCGGCCTCGGCCTCGTCGGCCGGCTTCGGGACGGCGTGGACCTTGCCCGCCTCGATCTCCTCGAGCGCGATCGACAAGGGCTTGCGCGACACCGACGTGACCTGCGGCGGCACGATCTTGCCCAGGCCCTCACCCAGCTGGTTGTAGTAGTCGTTGATCTCCCGGGCCCGCATGGCCGCCAGCGTGACCAGCGTGAACTTCGACTCGACGCGGTCCATGAGGCTCTCCATCCGGGGCTCCATCAGGGACGCTCGTCGTTCGGCCATGGCCGTGACCTTTCTTCCTGCCGGGCTTCCTGCCAGGTCTCCCTGTCAGGGCGTGGAATCGGGCTCCGGGGGCGGTCGTGCCTCCCGGTACCTCCTCAGGATAGCAGCGACCTCGTCGGTGGCCCGGTCCGGATCGTCGTTGACGACGACGGCATCGAACCGGTCGGCGAGCGCCTCTTCGGCCTCGGCGCGGGCGAGCCGGCGCTCGATCGCCTCGGCATCGTCCTCGCCCCGGTCGACGAGGCGCCGGCGCTGCTCCTCGTGTGAGGGCGCTTTGACGAACACGAGCACGGCTTCGGGGTAGGCCTCGCGCACGGCGAGCGCCCCTTGCACGTCGACCTCGAGGAGCACGTCGTCGCCCGCAGCCAGGTGCTCCTCGACCGGCGCGCGCGGTGTCCCCTTGAGGTCGCCGTACACGTCGAACCATTCGAGGAAGCCGCCCGCGTCGCGGAGGCGCTCGAACTCATCGCGGTCGAGGAAGACGTAGTCGCGGCCGTCGACCTCACCGGCTCGTGGGGCACGCGTGTTCGCCGACACGGAGAACCAAAGGCGCGGGTCGCGATCGAGGAGCCTCTGCACGATCGTTCCCTTGCCGACCCCGGAGGGCCCGGACAGGACCAGGAGGACGCCCAGCGCCTACCCGCCTATCAGCCGAACCGCTCGAGAAGTGCTTCGCGCTGGTTGCGGCCGAGCCCGCGCAGGCGCCGGCTCTCGCTGATCTCGAGCTCCTGCATGAGGCGGCGCGCCCGAACCTTCCCCACGCCAGGGAGGGACTCGAGCACGCTCACGACCTTGAGCTTGGCGAGGATCTCGTCCTTGTCCCCCTGGTCGAACAGCTCACGAAGGCTCAGCGAGTTCGCCTTGAGCTTCTCCTTCACCTCGGCGCGCTGGCGCCGCGCGACGGCGGCCTTCTCGAGCGCGGCCTGGCGCTGTTCCGGCGTGAGAGTGGGCGGGAGGGGCATCGGGGCTTGGACCTCCAACTCGGGCGACAGTCGAGCGGGTCGGTTGGTTCAGGCTTCTCGCGGACGTCCGCTCCCTGCAATACCGCACAGCCCGACGACGGCGTCAGTATAGGCAGCGCCCTCCGCCGATCAACTGGGTGCGCGACGGCGCGTGTAGCCCGTGCGCACTCAACGCGCAAGGGCCTCCCGCGCATCGCGCGTGACCGCCTCGGCGGCGTCTTCCGGGTCTCGGGCGGCTGTCACCGTCCGGCCGATGACAAGCCAGTCGGCGCCGCGCGCGAAGGCTTCACCGGGACTCGCGACCCGTGCCTGGTCGTGCTGCGCCGCGCCTTGAAGCCGGATGCCCGGCACCATCGTCGCCAGCATCGGAGCGCGGCTCTTGACCGCGGCGATCTCGTGCGCCGAGCACACGACGCCCCCACAGCTTGCGGCCACGGCGCTGTCCAGGCGCTCGTCGAACGCCGACACGTCGGCGTCGCTCGTCAGCACTGTCACGGCGAGCGCCACGGGCGGCGGGTGACCCGCGTCGCGAGCGCCCTCCGCCAGGCCGGTGACCCCGGCGGCGAGCATCGCCGTCCCGCCGGCGGCCGGGAAGTTGAGGAAGTCGACGCCGCGCCGGCCGAGGACCCGGGCCGCGCGCTCCACCGTCGTGGGGATGTCGTAGAGCTTGAGGTCGGCGAAGATCGAGTACCCGAGGGAGCGCAGCCGCTCCAGGATCCCGGGACCGGCCTCGGCGTAGAGCTCGAGGCCCACCTTGGCGATGCCGAACCACGGGGCGAGCCGGCGGGCGATCGCCTCCGCCTCCTCCGGCCCCCCGACGTCGAGCGCCAGCGCCAGCCGCTCGCGGACCTCGGTCACGCCGGGTCCTCGAGCGCCCCGGTGAGCTCGGTGACCGTGCGCACACCGTGCGCGGCGCACCACTCCAGGAGCTCGTCGAGCACGCGTAGTGGCGCGCGCGGATCGTGGAACGTCGCCGTGCCCACGCCGACCGCGGTGGCCCCGGCGAGAAGCATCTCGACCGCGTCGGCGCCCGTCGTGACGCCGCCCGTGCCGATGATCGGCACACCCGGATACGCGCGCCCGACCTCGTAGACCGCGCGCACTGCGATGGGCTTGATCGCCGGGCCCGACAGCCCGCCCCCGCCGGCGCCCAGCACCGGTCGCCGGCGCTCGGTGTCGACGACGAGACCGAGCACCGTGTTGACGAGCGTCAGCCCGCCCGCGCCGGCGCCGAGCGCGGCGCCCGCGATGTCTCGCACGTCCGTGACGTTCGGCGAGAGCTTGACGAAGACGGGGAGCGCGAGATCGGCGTCGACCACCGCGGCCGTCGCGGCGGCCGTGGCGTCGGGCGAATGGGCGAACATGTTCGAGCGGTCTTCGAGGTTCGGGCAGCTCACGTTGACCTCGACGGCGACGAGCTCGTCGCGTGCCGGCGTGAGCAGCTTCGCGGCGCGCCCGAACTCCTCGGTGGTCCGGGCCCACACGGACGCGATGACCCGGGCGCCGAGCGCCCGGAGCTTGGGCAGATCGTGCTCGACCCAGTGCTCGACGCCGGGGCCTTGCAGGCCGACCGCGTTGAGCATCCCGGCGGGAGTCATGTGCAGGCGCGGCGGCGGGTTCCCGGGCCAGTCGTACGGCGCCAGGGACTTGGCCGTGACGGCGCCGAGCCGCGACGGATCGCAGTGACGAGCCAGCTCGTCGGCATGGCCGAACGTGCCCGAGGCGGCGACGATCGGGGTGGGGAGCTCGAGCGCCCCCAGCCGGACCCGGGCGTCGATCCCGGCGACAGCGTCGCGGCGCCGGCGTGCCATCAGACGTCGAACCGCTGCTGGCTGGCGCGGTGATACTCCTGGAGCGAGCGCACCTGCGGCTCGCGAGTGGTCGACTCGGCCAGGCCCGACGCGGCCGCGAGGGCGGCGGCGATCGTCGTCACGCACGAGACCCGGTGCGCGGTGGCGGCGCGACGGATGTGATCCCCGTCGGCGCGGGGCCCACGCCCTCGCGGCGTGTTGATCACGAGGTCCACCTTCCCGGACGAGATGAGCTCCACCGCGTCCATCCCCGACGTCTCGGCATCTCCGAGCTTCCGGACGACCGCCTCGACGCCGATGCCGTCGCCTTGGAGTGCAGCGGCGGTGCCGGGTGTGGCCACCAGCGAGAAGCCGAGCTCCGCGAACCGGCGCGCCGCGACGAGCCCGGCGGGCTTGTCCCGGTCGGCCAGCGACAGGAACACGGTCCCGCGATCCGGGAGCTGGTTGCCCGCGGCGGCCTGGCTCTTGGTGAACGCGAGCCCGAACGACCGGTCGATTCCCATGACCTCGCCGGTCGAGCGCATCTCCGGGCCCAGGATGGTGTCGACCTCGGGGAACCGGTCGAACGGCAGGACCGCCTCCTTCACCGCCACGTGGCCGCCGTCGCCACCTCCGGCAACCGGGACCGGAAGGCCTTCGGCACGGAGGTCGGCGAGGGTGGCGCCGAGCATGAGCCGGGCCGCCAGCTTCGCCAGCGGCGCACCGGTCGCCTTGCTGACGAACGGCACGGTGCGGCTGGCCCGCGGGTTGGCTTCGATGATGTAGACGTCGCCGCCCTTGACGGCGTACTGCACGTTGAGGAGCCCGCGTACCTCGAGCGCGTTCGCCAGCGCGCGCGTGTACGTCTCGATCGTCGCGATGACGGGTGAGGTGAGGGTGGGCGGCGGTATCGCGCACGCCGAGTCCCCCGAATGAACTCCGGCCTCCTCGATGTGCTCCATGACGCCGCCGATGAGCACCTCGCCGGCGTCGTCGCGCAGCGCGTCGACGTCGACCTCGGTGGCATCCTCGAGGAACCGGTCGATCAGCGCCGGGCGCGACGCGCTCAGGCCGCCTTCGCGTCCGAGACTCCCGGCGGCGGCGAGCTCGGCCATGGCGGCGTCGAGCGCGTCGGCGTCGTAGACGATCTGCATCGCGCGCCCGCCGAGGACGTACGACGGCCGGACGAGCACCGGGTACCCGATGCGCTCGGCGACCACGCGCGCGGCGTCGGTCGTGTGGACAACGCCACCTTCGGGCTGCGGGAGACCGAGCCGCGTGCACAACTCGTTGAACCGCTCCCGGTCCTCGGCGAGGTCGATCGACGCCGGGCTCGTGCCCAGGATCGGCACGCTCGCGGCCTCGAGGGTGTGGGCGAGCTTCAACGGCGTCTGCCCACCGAGGCTCACGATCACGCCCGCGATCTCGCCCCGCTCCGCCAGCCTGGTGCACACGGCAAGAACGTCCTCACCGGTGAGCGGCTCGAAGAAGAGGCGATCGCTCGTGTCGTAGTCGGTCGAGACCGTCTCGGGGTTGCAGTTCACCATCACGGTCTCGTATCCGGCGGCGGACAACGCGTACGCAGCGTGGACGCAGCAGTAGTCGAACTCGACGCCCTGGCCGATCCGGTTGGGCCCGCTGCCGAGGATCACGACGGCGGGCGCGGTGAGCGGCGCGACCTCGTCCTCGTCCTCGAACGTCCCGTAGTGGTACGGCGTTCTGGCGGCGAACTCGGCCGCGCAGGTGTCGACCGTCTTGTACGTCACGCGCGCGCCGGCATCGAGGCGCGCGTCGTGCACCGCCTTCTCTTCGACGCCCCACACGTATGCCAGCTGAGCGTCCGAGAACCCGAAGCGCTTGGCCCGGCGCCAGTCGGCGCGGGTCATGGACGAGAACCCCTTCGTCTCGACCCGGGCGCGCTCCTCGGCGATCTGCAGGATGCCGTCGAGGAACCACGGGTCGACGCCGGTGGCGTCGGCCAGCCGGTCGAGCGGCGTCCCCCGACCGAGTGCCGTCTCGAGCGCGAACACGCGGTCGGGCGTCGGCGACGCCGCCGCCCTCACGAGCTCGTCCTCCGAGTACTCGGCGAACGCTTCCTCGCCCGGGTCGCAGTTGAGGCCCAGGCGCCCGTTCTCGAGGGACCTGACCGCCTTCTGCAGTGATTCGGGGAACGTGCGCCCGATTGCCATGACCTCGCCGACCGACTGCATCATCGACCCGAGGGTGGGGCTCGCGCCCGGGAGCTTCTCGAACGCCCACCGCGGCACCTTGGTGACCACGTAGTCGATGGTCGGCTCGAACGACGCCGGGGTCTCCCCCGTGATGTCGTTCATGACTTCGTCGAGGCGGTACCCGACGGCGAGCCGGGCGGCGATCTTCGCGATAGGGAACCCGGTCGCCTTGCTCGCGAGCGCGCTCGACCTCGACACCCGCGGGTTCATCTCGATGATCAGCATGCGGCCGTCGGCCGGGTTCACCGCGAACTGGATGTTCGAGCCGCCGGTGTCGACACCGATGCGACGGATGCACGCGAACGCGGCGTCCCGCATGCGCTGGTACTCCACGTCGGTGAGCGTCTGTACGGGCGCGACCGTGATCGAGTCGCCGGTGTGCACCCCCATCGGGTCGAGGTTCTCGATGGAGCAGACGACCACGACGTTGTCGGCGTGGTCGCGCATCACCTCGAGCTCGAACTCCTTCCAACCCACGACCGACTGCTCGATGAGGATCTCGGTCACCGGGCTCGCGGCGAGACCGCGCGCCGCGATCTCGCGCATCTCGTCGGACGTGTGCGCGAAGCCCGTCCCGCCCCCGCCGAGGATGAATGACGGGCGGACGATGACGGGGTACCCGACCTGCTCGGCGGCCTCCATCGCGTCGCCGAGCGTGGAGGCGATGCCCGACCGGGGCACGGACAACCCGATCTCCTCCATTGCCGACTTGAACTGGTGCCGGTTCTCGGCGGTCCGGATGGCGTCGACGCTGGCCCCGATGAGCTCGACGCCTGCATCCTCGAGCACGGCGTCGTCGTGCAGGAGCACGGCGAGGTTGAGCGCCGTTTGCCCACCCAGGGTCGGAAGCAGCGCGTCGGGACGCCCGCGCTCGATGATCCGCGTCAGGCTCTGCACGTCGAGCGGCTCGACGTAGGTCGCGGACGCGAACTCGGGATCGGTCATGATCGTCGCCGGGTTCGAGTTCACGAGCACGACGCGGTAGCCCTCGTCGCGGAGCACCTTGCATGCCTGCGTGCCCGAGTAGTCGAACTCGCACGCCTGGCCGATCACGATGGGGCCGCTGCCGATGATCAGGATGCTTTCGAGATCGTCGCGTCTCGGCATTCGCGCTACCCCGCCACCGTCATCAAACGCGTGAACTCCTCGAACAAGTAGGAGGCGTCGTGCGGTCCGGGCCCTGCTTCCGGGTGGTACTGAACACCGAACGCGGGCGCGTCGAGGACGCGGAACCCTTCGACGATGCCGTCGTTGAGGTTGACGTGCGTGAGCGCGGCACTCCGGAGCGTGTCGACGTCGACGGCGTAGTTGTGGTTCTGACTGGTGATCTCGATCTTGCCCGTCGCCTGGTGACGCACGGGATGGTTCGCGCCGTGGTGACCGAATCGCAGCTTGAACGTCCGCGCACCGAGCGCGAGCCCGAGGATCTGGTGCCCGAGGCAGATGCCGAACACGGGCACCTCGCCGAGCAGGGCGGCCACCGTGTCAGCAGCGCCGCTGACGGCGGCCGGGTCGCCGGGCCCGTTGGAGAGGAACACGCCGTCGGGTCGGCGGGCGAGGGCGTCGGCGGCGGATGTTGCCGCGGGCACGACTTCGACGAAGCACCCGGAGCCAACGAGGCGACGCAGGATCGTCGACTTGATACCGAAGTCGTACGCGACGACGTGGAACGCGGCGTCCGGGTCCCCGACCGTGTACGGCTGCTCGGTGCTGACGCCGGCGACGAGGTCGATGCCGTCGGTGCGGCGCGCCGACGCCGCGGCCTCGCGGACGGCAGCCTCGTCAGTGCCGAACGCGCCCGGCAGCGCCCCCGACTGGCGCAGGTACCGGGTGAGGCGACGGGTGTCGAGCCCGGCGATCCCGGGAACCCGGTGGCGACGCAGAAAGTCGTCGAGGCTCTCGATGGCCCGCCAGTTGCTCGGCCGGCGCGCCAGGTCGCGCACGACGACGCCCGAGCAGAACGGCCGGCGGCTCTCGCCGTCGTCGGCGTTCACGCCGTAGTTCCCGATGTGTGGGTACGTGAACGTGATCACCTGCCCCGCGTACGACGGGTCGGTGAGGATCTCCTGGTAGCCGGACAGCGCGGTGTTGAACACCACCTCCCCGCTGGCCACGCCCTCCTCGGGGACGTAGCCGACCGCCTCGCCCTCGAAGGCGGTGCCGTCGGCCAGCACGAGGACCGCGTCGGCGCTCATCGCTGGGCCGTCCCGTCGACGACCACCGGCTCGCCCCGCAGCACGGTGTGGCGCACCCGGCCGGTGAGCTTGCGTCCCGCGTAGGGCGTGTTGCGCGAGCGGCTGGCGAGCCGGATCGGGTCGACTTCCCATCGGACGGACGGGTCGATGACGCAGAGGTTGGCCGGCCGGCCCGCCGTGATCGGACCGCCGTGCGCGTCGAGGCCGGCGATCGCCGCCGGCTGCCACGAGAGTCGCGCCAGCGCGTCGCGGAGGGTCAAGACGCCCGGCTCGACGAGCTCGCTGAGCGCGAGCGCGAGCGCCGTCTCGAGGCCGAGCATGCCCGGCGGCGCCTCCTCGAACGGCCGCTCCTTCGCCTCGGGCACATGGGGGGCGTGGTCGGTGGCGATGGCGTCGATGGTGCCGTCTGCGAGCCCGGCCTTGATCGCGGCGACATCCGTCTCGGTGCGCAGCGGTGGATGCACTTTGAACACGGGATCGAAGCCCCGGCACTCGGCGTCGGTGAGCGTGAAGTGGTGGGGCGCAGCCTCGGCGGTGACCGCAACGCCGCGACGCTTGGCGTCGCGCACGAGCTCGACGGCGTCCGCCGTCGAGAGATGCAAGAAGTGGACCCGCGTGCTTGTCAGCTCGGCGAGCAGGATGTCGCGTCCGACGATGGCGGTTTCTGCCGCCGCGGGCCGACCCGGAATGCCGAGGCGGCTCGACCACCCGCCTTCGTGCATGTGCCCGTCCGCGGCGAGCGACGGGTCCTCGGCGTGCTGGGCTACGACCGCGCCCGGAAGCGAGTGCGCGTACTCCAGCGCGCGTCGCATGATGCCGGCGGCCGTGACACACGCGCCGTCGTCGGTGAAGATGCGCACACCGAGCGCGTGCAGCTCACCCATCGGCGCCAGCTCTTCGCCGCTGCGACCCTTGGTAATGCAGCCGGACGAGACGACCTCGCATGCCGCGGCCCGGCCTGCCCCGAACACCGACGCGACCACGGCCGCGTCGTCGAGCGGCGGTTCCGTGTTCGGCATCGCGACGATGGCGGTGAAGCCTCCGAGCGCCGCTGCGCGCGCGCCGGTCTCGATGGTCTCGGCTTCCTCGTCGCCGGGCTCGCGCAGGTGCGCGTGCAGGTCGACGAGACCGGGGGCGACGATGCAGCCGCCGGCGTCGAGCACGCGCGCGCCGTCCGGTCCTTCAACGGAGCCGTGCTCCCCCACCTCGACGACCACGCCGTCGCGTACGAGAACGTCGGCCTGGCGCTCGCCGGTTGCGTCGACGACGCGTCCACCGCGGATCACGAGATCGGTGCGCTCAGGCAACGGGCCCTCCCGAGCCGAGCAGCGACCAGAGGACGGCCATGCGGACGGCCACCCCGTTGGCGACCTGGTCGGTGATGATCGACGCCGGGCCGTCCGCCACTTCGGCTGCGATCTCCACGCCCCGGTTCATCGGACCGGGGTGCATCACGACGGTGTCGGGCTTGAGCCGGGCGGCGCGCTCGGCGGTCAGCCCGTAGCGGGCCGTGTACTCGCGCAGCGACGGGAAGAGCGCGGCGCCGAGGCGCTCGCGCTGGATCCGCAGCAGGTACACGACGTCGACCTCGGGCAGGACGTCGTCGAGGTCGGTGGTGGCGCGTGCCGGCCATCCCTCGAGGGACTCCGGCAGGAGCGTGGGTGGGCCGACCAGCGTCACGTCGGCGCCGAGCGCGGCGAAGGACTTGACCCCGCTGCGAGCCACGCGTGAATGACGCACGTCGCCCACGATCGCCACCCGCAGTCCGGCGAGCCGGTCGGCGCCGAGCCGGCGGCGCAGCGTGAGCAGGTCGAGCAGGGCCTGGGTCGGGTGTTCGTGGCGGCCGTCCCCCGCGTTGACGACGGCGGCGTCGACCCAGCTCGCGATCCGGTGCGGGGCGCCGGCGCTCTGATGACGCACGACGAGCGCGTCCGCGCCCATCGCCTCGATGGTGCGAGCGGTGTCGAGCAGGCTCTCGCCCTTCGCCACCGACGAGTTGCCGACGGTGAACGACATCGTGTCGGCCGACAGCCGCTTGGCGGCGGTCTCGAACGAGAGGCGCGTGCGCGTCGAGTCCTCGTAGAACAACGTGACGACGGTCTTGCCGCGAAGCGCCGGGATCTTCGGGATGTCGCGCCGCGTCACCTCGACGAACGACTCGGAGAGGTCGAGGAGGTGCTCGATGCCGGCGGGGCCGAGGTCGTCGATGGACAGCAGATGCGAACCGGTCATGACTCCGGCCCCCAGATCTCGATGCCCTCGTCTCCCTCGTCGACGCCGCGAAGTCGCACGCGCACGTCCTCGGCGGCCTTGGTGGGGAGGTTCTTGCCGACGAAGTCGGCGCGGATGGGCAGCTCACGGTGGCCGCGGTCGACCAGGACGGCGAGCTGCACGGCCTGTGGGCGACCGAGCTCGTTCAGCGCCTCGAGCGCGGCGCGGACGGTCCGGCCGGTGAAGAGCACGTCGTCGACGAGCACGACGACCCGGCCGGTGATGTCGACCGGGATCTCGGTCGGCCCGAGCGGCTGCACGCGGCGCAGGCCGATGTCGTCGCGAAAGAAGGCGACGTCGATCGCGCCGACGGGCACGGCGACGCCCTCGAAGCGCTCGATGGCCTCGGCGAGGCGATGGGCTACGGCGACGCCGCGGGTGTAGAGCCCGATGAGAACGATGTCCGTGGCGCCGTGGTTGCGCTCGACGATCTCGTGGGCGATGCGGGTGTGCGCGCGTCGCAGGTCGTCGGCGTCGAAGACCTTCGCCCGCAGAGAAAACAAATGGCCCCCTGAGGGGGCCATGGCGCTCGTTCCTGTGTTGTCGTGGTCGCCGGGGAGGTCTCCCCCGCCGGCGATGGGCGCAGTCATGCGTCGTCATCCTCCGTGGGAACCTCGCAGGATCCCCTTCACGGTCCTGGTCACACTACCAGCCGCGACGCGCGCCACACGCGCATGGCCGCTGCCGGGCGCATCGGCGGCGGACTCAGACACGGGCGCTTCGGCTTCGCCTCGCGCCCGAACTCGCCGCTCGCCGACGGCCCGGCATCGGCCCTCATTTACTCACCCGAGCATGGTTTCGACGAGCTCGTTCTGGAGCCAGGTGAGCCAGCCGTAGAGGGCGTGGGCGGCGGCGTCGGGGGCCGACGGGTCGATCTCCTCGGCCTCGGCCTCCTCGGTGATGCCGAGACGCGTCCCGAGGGCGAGCCGGGCGTCGTTGAGCACTCCCATCCACGCCTGGACCTCATCGGGCGTGAGCTCGAGCTCGGCCCGGCCGCGCTTGGTGACGGCGCGGTCGAGCGTGCCCGCGACGAGCTCGAGCGCCGCCAGCCGCTCGCGAAGCAGCTCCGGGTGCACGAGCTCCTGCCACTCCTGCTCGGCGTTCTCCTCCGTGGGGTCGAGGTAGGCGGAGGGGAACAGCCGGTTGTAGACGGGGTCTTCCTTGGCCGACGGCTCGGCGAGCACGGTTTGCAGCTCCGCCGGGACACTCCGCAGCAGCTCCACCTCGGCGGTTTCGAGGGAGACGATCACGCCGTCACCGCGCCGCTCGAAGCGGGCGCTCACGACGGGTGCTCCAACGTCGCCCACAGCCCGTGAGCGTGGAGACGCGCGACATCGGCCTCCGCCTTCTCGCGCGTCCCCTCGGACACGGCCGCCTTGCCGTCGTGGTGCACCTGGAGCATCAGCCGGGTGGCTTTCTCGCGCGAGTAGCCGAACAGCTTCTGGAACACGTACACGACGTAGCTCATGAGGTTCACCGGGTCGTTCCAGACGATGACGATCCACGGACGATCGGTCTCGACGACCTCTTCGACGTCCGGCTGCTCGACTTCGAGCGGCGCCGTGCTCATCGTTCGGGCGAGGCGGGCGACTCGGGCGGCTCGGGGCGCTCGTGCCCGCGCAGATCTTCTGCGATGCGGGCGAGCATCCCGTTCACGAACCGGCCCGAGTCCTTGGTCGAGTACTGCTTGGCGAGCTCGACCGCCTCGCTGATGACGACTCCGGTCGGCAGCTCGGGCTGCCAGCCGAGCTCGTAGGTGCCGATCCGCAGGATGGCCCGGTCGACGAGCGGCATGCGCTCGAGGGCCCAGTGCTCCGAGTACTTGCGCAGGATGGCGTCGACCTCGTCGCGATGAGTCTCCACGCCGCGCGCGATCTCCTCGGCGTACGCGTCGGGTTGCCCGGGGAGCTGGGCGAGCAGAGTGTCGAGGTCGATGCCGCGCACTTCGAGCTCGTAGCAGAGGCTCAGGGCTCGCTCCCGGGCCTCGCGTCTGGTCGGCATCGCACCGGGCCCGCCCGTCAGGCGCGGGCGAGGTACTCCCCCGTGCGGGTATCGACCTTGATGCGCCCGCCCGGCTC
>JALZAA010000286.1 GCA_030948625.1 Actinomycetota bacterium | reverse complement strand
GAGGAGGAGGCACGCCGGGCGACGAACGCGCCGACGCCGGCCCCGGCGCTGGCGCCGGCGCCGGCGCCGGCTACGTCCCCGGGTGGTCTCATCTGCCCCGTCCGCGGGCCACTGTCGTTCGTCGACTCCTGGCACGCGCCCCGCCCGGGCGGGCGCCTGCACGAGGGCGTCGACCTCATGGCGCCGCGCGGGACGCCCAACGTGGCCGTCATCTCGGGGACCGTCACGATGAAGGCCGACTCCGTCTCCGGCAACGGCGTCTACCTGCAGGGCGACAACGGCGACCGCTACTACTACTTCCATCTCGACTCGTACGAAGGCGGCGCGCGGCGCGTGTCGCAAGGAGAGGTCGTCGGCTACACGGGCAACACCGGCGACGCCTCCGGCGGCGCGACCCACACCCACTTCGAGATTCACCCCGGCGGCGGCGGCCCGGTGAACCCGTACCCGACCGCGCGCGCGATCTGCTGACGAGGGCGCCTAGCCGGGCCCCGACAACAGCGGGCCGGAGTCCGGCGCCCGGCCGCGGCGGAGGGCGGCGGCGATCGACGCGGCGGCGAACAGGGCGACGGTGACGAGCACGATCGCGCCCCCGGCCGCGAGCGCCCATTGCCGGGCGGAGGCGAGGCCGAGCACCACCGCGGCGACTCCCACAAGGGCAGCGCCCAGCGTCGTGGTGCGGAACGACCGTGCGAGGACACGGCTCGTCGCGACCGGCAGCACCATCAGCGCGGCGACGAGGAGGACGCCGGTGACGCGCATCGCGGCGGCGACCGTGACCGCGGTGAGCGCGGCGAGGAGCGCGTTCAGCGCCGCGACCGGGATACCGGCGACGCGGGACGCCTCCTCGTCGAGCACGACGGCGAGGAGGGCGCGTCGGGTCACGGCGATGGCGGCGACGATCAGCGCGCCGAGCGCGATCACGGTGTAGACGTCGTTCTCGGTCACCGTGAGGATCGAGCCGAACAGGTACGGCTGCAGGTTGGTGTTGGTCGACGAGCGGCCGGCGAGGACGACGCCCGCCGCGATGCCGCCGTAGAAGAAGATCGCGAGGGCGAGGTCACCGGGCGTGCGGCCCCGGGCCCGCAGCCACTCGATGGCGAGCGCGGCCGCGACCGCGACGACGAGCGACGTCCAGATGGGCTCCGTGCCCAGCAGGAGCGCGGCGCCGACGCCGGCCACGGCGACATGGCCCAGGCCGTCCCCGAGCAGCGAGAGGCGCTTCTGCACGAGAAAGGTCCCGATCAGCGGTGCGGCCGCGCCGACGGCGACGCCGGCGACCAGCGCGAGCTGCATATACGTCGTGTCGAACGGCCACGGCAGCGGCCAGGGCATGCCGGGCACGGCTCAGCTTCCTTCTTCGGTGAGGTCCTCGAGCCAGCGCGGGAGGTCGTCAGGGTGGACCCCGAGGCTCACGCCCGCGTCGGCGAGCTCCGACGGCTTGCCGTCGAACAGCACGCGGCGCCGCAGCACCACGACCCGGTCGAGGTCGTCGGCGACGGCACCGAGCTCGTGCGAGACGAGCAACACGGCAGCGCCGTGGTCGCGCAGGAGGTGCACGATGGAGTCGCGGAACAGTCGTTGCGCCTGGGCGTCGACGCCCGCAGTGGGCTCGTCGAGGATGAGTAGCTCGGGCTCGCTCGCCAATGCCTTGGCGATGAGCACCCGCTGCTGCTGCCCGCCCGACAGCTCGCCGACGCGGGCGTCATGCAGCTCACCGAGCGCCACGGACTCGAGCGCGTGCGTCACGGCGGTGCGGTCCGCGGCACGCTGGCGCCGCCACCAGCCCTGCTTCGCCAACCGGCCCGCCGCCACGACCTCTTCCACCGTGGCGGGGAGGTCGGGAGCGAGACGCGGCCGTTGCGGCACGTAGCCGAGACGCCAGCGGTCGGGGAGCCGCCGGGGCGGCCGGCCGAACAGCTCGACTCGCCCCGCCTGGGGGACCAGCAGCCCCAGCACGAGCCGCAGCAGGGTCGACTTGCCGGCGCCGTTGGGCCCGACCAGGGCGGTGAACTCGCCCGGCGCCAGCTCGAATCCCACCTTCTCGAGGACGAGCTGCGCTCCGTACGCGAAGGAGACGTCGTCGGCGCGCAACACGGGGCCGTTCGTCAGGGAGCTCATATGAGATCGATTCCCACCGTAGTCCCCCGAACTGGTTAAGATTCATTCTCATTATGCGCCGTAGCCTCCTTGCCCTCGCCCTGGTTCTCACGCTGGCCGCCACGGCTGTCTCGAGCGTCTGGCGCGCCGAACGCGCCGAAGCCGCCGGGAAGGTGGGCGTGGCCGCAGCGTTCTATCCGGTCGCGTTCGCGGCCCAGACCGTCGGCGGCAAGCGCGTCACCGTGACCAACCTCACGCCTGTGGGTGCCGAGCCGCACGACCTCGAGCTGACCCCCGACGACCTGGACCGGCTGCTCGAGGCGAAGGTGGCGTTCGTGCTCGGCGACGGGTTCCAGCCCGCGGTCGAGAAGGCGGCCGCCCCCCGCGACGGGCCGACGGTGCAGCTGTTGCCGAAGCTCGTGGACACACAGGGGAAGAAGGTCCTCGACCCGGGTCGGCAGGGCGGTCTCGACCCCCATGTGTGGCTGGATCCGGTGCTGATGTCACAGCTCGTCGGTGAGGTCGAACGTGGCCTTGCCACCGCCGACAAAAAGGGCGCCGCCACGTATCAGCGGAATGCCGCGGCGCTCCAGGCCAAGCTCGCCGATCTCGACGCGCGGTACCGCCAGCGGCTCACCGGCTGTGCCCGCACGCTCCTCGTCACGTCGCACGAGGCGTTCGGGTATCTGGCCGCGCGCTACGGGCTCGAGCAGCGCGGCGTGGCCGGCCTTTCTCCGGACGCCGAGCCCGACCCGGCGCGGCTGGGCGAGCTCGCGAACCTCGCGCGCGACGACGGCGTGACGACGATCTTCACCGAGGAGAACGTCTCTCCGCGCATTGCACAGACCCTGGCGCGGGACGCGGGAGGGTTGCGCACGGAGGTCCTCAGCCCGCTCGAGAGCCTCACGAAGAAGGAACGCGCCGCCAAGGCCGACTACTTCACGCTGATGGACGCCAATCTCGACAGGATCGCAGTCGCACTGGGCTGTCCACCTCGCTCGTAGCATCGGAGCCGTGGGGGACGGCCACGGGCACGATCACGGGTCTGCGGTGCAGCGGGCGGGGGCCCGCCACGCCGGCCGCCTGCGCATCGCCTTCGTGCTCGCGGCGGCGTTCCTCGTCGTCGAGGCGGTGACGGCATTCCTCTCCGGCTCCCTCGCGCTCCTCTCCGACGCCGCCCATCTGCTCACAGACGCGGTCGGGATCGGCATGGCGTTGGCCGCGATCCGGCTTGCCGACCGCAACCCCGCCGACGGGTCGCGCACGTTCGGCCTCTACCGCCTCGAGATTCTCGCCGCGCTCGCCAACGCGCTACTGCTATTCGGCGTCACCGGCTACGTGCTCGTGGAGGCGGGCGTCCACCTCGCGCGGGAGTCGTCGGTGGACGCCGGCCCGATGCTCGTGGTTGCCACGCTGGGGCTCGCCGTCAACGTGGTGTCGGTCGGGCTGCTGCGGGGCGGAGCACGGGACAGCCTCAACGTCGAGGGCGCATACCTCGACGTGCTCGCCGACTCGGTGGCATCGCTCGGCGTCATCGTCGCCGGCACCATCGTGGCGCTGACGGGCTGGACCCGGGCCGACGCGCTCGTCGCCATCGCCATCGCGGTCTGGATCATCCCGCGCGCGTGGCGCCTTGCGGGCAGCTCGCTGCGCATCCTCATCCAGGCCGCTCCCCCCGGCTTCGACGTCGGCAAGCTCCAGACCGAGCTGGCCGCCGTTCCCGGCGTGGTCGACGTGCACGATCTGCACGTGTGGACGCTGACGTCGGAGATGGACGTCGCCAGCGCGCACCTGATGGTCTCCGTCGGCACGGACCCTCACGGCGTGCTCGACCAGGCACGCGACGTCCTCCGCGCCCGGTACGAGATCGCGCACGCGACGCTCCAGGTCGAGCCGGATGACCACACCGGATGCGCCGAGGTCACCTGGTGACGCCGCGCACCAAAACCGGAAACGTTGTGATCGACTGTCCGTCGTGCGCGCGTCCGAGACGCTGACGCCCCCGCGCCTGCCGGCGCGCTGGTGGCCCTGGTGCTCGACCGTCGCGCGCTTCGTGCTCGCCGGAGTGTGGGCGTGGGCCGGCATCGCCAAGCTCGGAGATCCCGACGCCGCCGTCCGGGCCGTCCGCGCGTACGAGATCCTGCCCGAGTCGTTGGTCAAGCCCTTTGCGTGGGGACTGCCGTTCGTGGAGCTCGGCCTCGCTGTCCTGCTGCTCGTCGGCCTGGCCACGCGGCCGGCGGCGTGGGCATCCGTGGCGCTGCTGGCGATGTTCATGGCGGGCACGGTTTCGGCGTGGTGGCGCAACCTGCAGATCGACTGCGGCTGCTTCGGCGGCGGTGGTCAGGCGTCGGCCGACGCCGCCCGCTACCTGCGCGAACTCGGGCGCGACGGCTTGTTCATGGCCCTCGCCGTGCTCATCGCCCTCGGCAGCGCCAGTCGTCTCGCGCTCGACAACATCGCCCGGACCTGAGGACAGCGCATGCCGCCCCGACAACCCCGATCTCGTTCACGCTCCACCGCTTGGCGTTGGTGGCTCGTCGCCGCCGTGGTCGTCGTGGCCCTCGTGGTCGGCGTGCTCGTGCAACAGAGCCGCTCGGGCACCGAGCAGGCCACGGTCACCCGGCCTACGAGCGCAGTCGGGCCCAACGGCGGCAGCCTCGTCGGCCAGCCGGGCGCCCCCGTCACGATCACCGAGTACGGCGACTTCCAGTGCCCCGTCTGCGCCCGGCTGCACACGCTCTGGGGCCCGACCACCGATCAGCTGGTCCAGCAGGGAAGGGTCCGGTTCGAGTTCGTGGCCCTGGCATTCCTCGACCAGGGGACGACGGAGTCGCTGCGCTCGGCCGGCGCGTCGGTGTGCGCGGCCGACGCCGGCAAGTTCCTCGAGTATCAGAACGTGCTGTACGACAACCAGTCGCCGTCGGAGAACTCAGGCTTCCTCACGAACCAACGACTGCTGACGTTCGGGACCGACGCCGGCATCACCGACGCGTCGTTCGCGTCGTGCGTGAACGCCGGTCGCTTCGATGGGTGGGTGCGCCAGCAGACCGACGCCGCATCGCGGCGCGGCGTCACGGGAACGCCGACCGTGCTCATCAACGGTCGCCAGATCAGCAATTCAGCGGCAGCCGACCCGGCGCAGCTCACCGCGCTGGTGGACCAGGCCTCGCAGTAACCGTCAGGCGCAGCGCGCGCAGAGCCCGACCAGATCGACGCGGTGGCGCTGTGTGCGGAAGCCGGTGGAGCGCGCGATCTGGTTTGCCGCCGCGTCCACGGACTGCTCGAGCCCCGCGCCGGCGGGCACGTCCTCGACCATCCCGCAGTTCGCGCAGATGAGGTGGTGGTGGTGCTCGGTGAGGTCCTCGGCGAGCTCGTAGCGGGCGAACTCGGCGTCGGTCACGATGCGGTGCACCAGGCCCGCCTGCTCGAGCA
>JALZAA010000278.1 GCA_030948625.1 Actinomycetota bacterium | reverse complement strand
CGGTCAGCAGCCCGAGCTCGGACAGGCTCGCTTCGGCCTCGTCCAACGTCCGGGTGCCGGTGCCCGTGCCGACGAGAAGCGCGCGTTGCTTGGCAACGCCGAAGTCGACTTCGGTGGCGGTGAGCCGTCGGCGCTGGCGACCTTCGCGGTCGCTCACGACGTGCGCACCTCCGTGTCGAAGACATGTGCGACAGGCCCGTGCAGCCGAATCGTCTCGCCGAGCTCGACCTCGTGCGCGCCTCCGCGCACGTGCACGGTGACGTGATCGCCGACCAGCCCGCGGCGATGCGCGACGGCGGCGGACGCGCACACGCCGGTTCCGCACGAGAGCGTCTCCCCCACGCCGCGCTCCCATACCCGCATCGTGAGCTCGTCGGCGCCGGTGACCGCGACGAACTCGACGTTCGTACGATGCGGGAAGCGCGGGTCGGTTTCGAGGCGGGGCCCGTGCTGTGTGACGCGGGTCGTCTCCGGATCGTCGACGAGCAGCACGAAGTGTGGGTTGCCCATCCCGGCGGCGTCCCCCCGGTAGGTGACGCCGTGGAACGTGACTTCGAGGTCGAACGCGGTGGGCGCGTCGAGCGGGATCTCGGCCGGCTCGAACGTCACTGGGCCCATGTCGACGGTCGCGGCCACGAGCTCGCCGCGTGCCGGGTCGATCGCCAGCTCCACCTCGCGGCGCCCCCCGCCCGTGTCGACCACGAGACGCTTGCCGTCGCCGAGCCCCTCACGCACCGCGACCCACGAGAGGCACCCGATGCCGTTGCCGCTCATCTCGGCCAGGCTGCCGTCGGCGTTACGGAGCTCCATGGTGCAGTCGGCGCCGTCCCGTCCGGGCAGCAGCGTGATGAGGCCGTCGGCGCCGATGCCGACGTGCCGGTCGCACAGGCGCGCCGCGACGTCGACGCCCGGCCCGCGCCCGTCCGCAGCCACGGTCACGAGGAAGTCGTTGCCGGCGCCGTGCAGCTTGGAGAGGCCGAGCGTGCTCATGGCGCCCAGGTTGCCAGGAGCGCGGGCAGGACTGCGCAGGGATTGTCGGCCGCTCCGAACCATGTGATCCGAGGATCACGGCGGAACCACATGCGCTGCCGCCGGGCGAAGGAGCGGGTGCGCCGCACTGCGGTGTCGATGGCGGCGTCGATGGATGGCTCGTCGGCCGAGAGCGCGGCGATGACCTCCTTGTACCCGATCGCCTGGGCCGCCGTCCGCGACAGCGGCGGGCCGTCCAGCAGTCGTTGCACCTCGTCGACGAGCCCGGCGTGGCGCATCGCCGCGAATCGGTCGCCGATACGCTCGTTGACGATCTCGCGGGGGAGCCAGATGCCGGTCATATGAACCGGGAAGGCCGTCGGTCCGAACTGGTCGAGACCCGGCCCGAAAGACGAGAACGGCCGGCCCGTGAGCCGGATGACCTCGAGCGCCCGGACGATCCGGCGTGCGTTGTGCGGGTCGATCTTCGCGGCGGCGGGCGCGTCGCGTCGTCGGAGCTCGTCGTACGCGGCGGCGACGCCGCCGGGCTCTCCGGTCCACGCCTCGAGCTCGGCGCGCAGGTCCGGATCCTCTTGCGGGAACCGGAGGTCGTCCAGCACCGCCTGCACGTAGAGCCCGGTGCCGCCCACGAGCAACGCCCGCTTGCCACGCGTCTCGATGTCGCCGACCGCGGCGCGGGCCGCAGCCTGGTGGCGGACGGCGGACCACTCCTCGTCGGGGTCGGCCACGTCGACGAGGTGGTGATGCACCGCGCTGCGTTCCGAGGCGGTCGGCTTGGCCGTGCCGATGTCGAGGCCTCGGTAGACCTGCATCGAATCGAGCGAGACGATCTCGACGTCGCCGAGCGTGTGCGCCGCGCCGAGCGCCAGCGCGGATTTCCCCGAGGCCGTGGGCCCGACCAGGGCGAGGTGCGTGACCGTGGCTAGACCACCGCGACGGGGATACGGGTCCGGGCGTGGCGCGCCGGCTCGACCACGCCCACGAAGTCCCCGCGCAGCCAGTGGGGCGCCGCGGCGGTGACGCGCACGTCGGCGACCGCGCCGACCATCCCCGTTCCGTCGGGCGGCGCGAAATGCACGAGCTTGTTCTGACGGGAGCGGCCCGAAAGCACGGACGGGTCCTTCTTCGACGGCCCGTCGACGAGCACCTCCTCGACGCGGCCGACTCGCGCCTCGTGCCGCCGAAGCGCGTGACGCTCCACCACCTCGACCAGCCGCTTCATGCGGTCCTGCGCGATCTCAGGAGGGACGAAGTCCTGCGTCATGTCGGCGGCCGGTGTACCCGGGCGTGGCGAAAATACGAACGTGTACGCGGCGTCATACTGCGCGTCGTCGACGACCTCGAGCGTGTGCCGGAAGTCGTCCTCGGTCTCGCCCGGGAAGCCGACGATGAGATCGGTCGTCACCGCGAGCTCGGGGATCGCGTCACGAGCGGCGGCCAGCTTCGCGAGATAGCGCTCGGCGGTGTAGCCCCGGTGCATGCGCGCCAACGTGCGGTCGCTCCCGGCCTGGAGTGGAAGATGCAGGTGCTCGCACACGGCCTCGCACTCGGTCATCGCCGTGATCGTCTCGGGGCGGAGGTCCTTCGGGTGCGGCGACGTGTATCGGATCCGGCGAATCCCGTCGACGGCATCGACGGCCCGCAGGAGGTCGGCGAAACGGGGCGCGTACTGGCCCGCGCCGAGGTCGCGCCCGTACGAGTTCACGTTCTGGCCCAACAGGGTCACTTCGGTGACGCCGTCGCCGGCGAGCTCCTCGACCTCGCGGACGATGTCGCCGAGCCGTCGGCTCACCTCTCGACCGCGCACGATCGGGACGATGCAGAACGCGCACGAGTTGTCGCAACCGATCTGGATCGTCACCCATGCGGAATGGGCGACGTCACGGCGAGCGGGAAGCGCGGACGGATACGCCTCGTGCTCCTCGAGGATCTCGACGACCGGGCCCTCGAGCCGGGCGCGCTCGAGCAGTGCCGGCGCGTGGGCGAGGTTGTGGGTGCCGAACACGACGTCGACATGGCCCGCCCGCTCCACGATGACGTCACGGTCCTTCTGCGCCAGGCAGCCGCCGACCGCGATCTGCAGGTCCGGGCGGCGCTCCTTGAGGCCCTTCAGCAGGCCGAGATGACCGTAGAGCTTGTTGTCGGCGTTCTCACGGACACAGCACGTGTTGAGCACGACCACGTCGGCTTGCTCGAGGTCGTCGGTGTGCTGCATGCCCTCGGCCGCGAGCAGGCCTGCGATCCGCTCCGAGTCGTGATCGTTCATCTGGCACCCGAAGGTGCGGATGTGGAAGCGGCGGGGCTCGGTCACGGTTCTTCAGTCTACGGACGAGGGGGGCGGGTCACCCTCGGAGGCAGCCGAGAACAACCGCCTCGACCGTCTTGCGCTTGGCTGTCTCCGGCTCGTCCGTGTAGTGCACGACCACGTCCTTCTGCTGCACGGGCGGCGGCCCGAACAGCGACGCTGCGATCTTGTCCCTCGCTCGGGCGGCCTGCGACCTGCTCGGGAAGAAGTCCACGATCGCCGAGAAGAACAGGAGCGGCCGCTCCTCGAGATCGACTTCGGCGAAATCGAACCCGTCCCCGCGGAGAAAATCGGTGCGCTCGTTCGGCGGCTTCGGGACCACCACGACGAAGGGCGACTTCTTGGCGCACTCGGCGAACCGGGCCGCCCGCTTCTGCACGTCGGCGGCGCCCGGCTTCGAGCCACCGCCATCACTGCCGCCACAAGCCGCAGCCACGGTCACGAGCGTCCCGACCAGGGCTGCCATCGCACGTCCGGACATTCATCCTCCCCGTAGAACGACGTGCCGGGGCAGCTTGCCCCGACCACGCAACTTGCAATAAGAGCATCCTGTGGGGACCGAACCGCAACTCCGTACCCGCCAGCTGCTGCTGCGCCGCTGGCGCAACGAGGACCGGACGCCGTTCGCGGCGCTCAACGCAGACCCGGCCGTGATGGAGCACTTCCCGGCGACGTTGCGCCACGACGAGAGCGACGCGCTGGTCGACCGCATCGAGGCCGGCTTCGAGCAGCGGGGCTGGGGGCTGTGGGCGGTGGAGGCCCCGGGGTCGGCTCCTTTCGTCGGCTTCGTGGGACTCAACCCGGCGACGTTCGACGCGCCGTTCACACCGGCCGTCGAGATCGGGTGGCGCCTCGCACGGGAGCATTGGGGCAAGGGCTACGCGACAGAAGGTGCATTGGCGGCACTCGCGTTCGGGTTCGACACGCTCTCGCTGGACGAGATCGTGTCGTTCACGACGAATGCCAACATGCGATCCCGGCAGGTCATGGAGAGGCTGGACATGCAGCACGACGACGCCGATGACTTCGAGAACCCGAACGTCCCCGTGGGGGACCCGTGCCGTCCCCACGTCCTCTACCGGCTCGCCCGCCACGCCTGGCAGCGCAATTCGGCGCGGGCAGCGCGGTAGCGCGACTCGTGCACGTCTCGGCCACCGAGCTCGCCGTGCTCGCGATCGTCGCGCTCGCCGGTGGGGCGGTGCAGGGCTCGATCGGGTTCGGCCAGAACCTGGTGCTCGTGCCCGTTGTCGCGCTCGTCGTCCCGGAGGCGGTGCCGGGAGCGTTGGTCGCGCTGGGCATCCCCCTCACCGTGATCATGGCGATACGGGAGTGGCACGACGTCGACTGGTCGGGCCTGACGTGGCTACTGGTTGGACGCGTCCCTGGCACCGCGATCGGCGTGTTGATCGTGGCCGTGGTATCGGGTGACCTGCTGGCCGCGCTCGCCGGCTTCGCGGTACTCGCCGGGGTGGCGCTGAGCCTGCTGCCCCACCACGTGCCGGTCAACCGCGAGACCGCCTCCGCGGCGGGCGCCGCCGCCGGCGTGCTCGGTACCACCGCCGCGATCGACGGTCCGCCGCTGGCACTGCTCTACCAACGCCATCCGGGGCACACGATCCGCGCCACCCTGGCGTGCGCGTTCTTCGGCGGTGCCGTCATGTCGTTCGTCGGGCTCGTCTCCGCGGGTCAGGTACACGGCTGGCAGCTGCTGCTTGCCTTGGCGCTCGCGCCGGCCCTGCTCCTCGGCCTCGCGTTGAGCACGTACGTCACGCGACTCGTCGGCGAGCGGAGCCTGCGCCCTGCGGTCTTGACGGTGGTCGCGATCGCCGGTGCCGCCGCGGTCGCACGTGGGCTGCTCTAGCCGTCCGGAACGACATGCTGAGGTGACGTGGGGAGCGGTCCGAGAACCGCCCCCCACGCGTGCCTCCGGCCTGTGAGTGCTACTTGTCGACTTCGAGCGACTCCACGTCGTCGGCGGCGGCTTTGCCGTTGCCGTTGTCTTTGCCGTTGTCTTTGCCGTTGCCGTTGTCTTTGCCGTTGCTGTCGGCGTCCTCCGCGGACGGTTCCTCGATCCCGACGGCGTTCTTGATCTTCTCGCTGATCTCGAACATCAAATCGATGTTCTCGGTCAGGAACTGCTTGGCCTTCTCGCGACCCTGGCCCAGCTGCTCGCCCTCGTACGTGAACCACGCGCCCGACTTCTTGACGAGCCCGAGGTCGATGCCGACGTCGAGCAGCGAGC
>JALZAA010000258.1 GCA_030948625.1 Actinomycetota bacterium | reverse complement strand
GGACAGCAGGATGGCGGCGAGCGTGACGGTCAACGAGTACGTGGGATACCCGAGGAACAGGATCAGGCGCTGGATGAGCGTGATCTCGAAGAACAGGAAACCCAGGCCGAGCGCGGTGAAGTAGACTGCGGACGTCCGCTTGCGCGGGAGCTCCGACCAGATCCCGCGGATGCGAACGAACGGCAGGAGCAGGAACACCGCAGCAAACAGCGCTGCGATGACGAGCAGCAAGAGGAGGACGCGCTCGCCGACGGCCACCTCGAAGTCCTGGCGATCGATCGGCTCGCCGAAGTGGGCTATCACGTCGCCAAAACGCGTGAAGTGCCAGAAGAACGGTGAGTCGTCGGTGACGGGCCGGACGTCGTAGGGATACGAGTCGTACCACGCGCCGAGCTTGTCGCCGGGGAGCGTCGCGACCTTGGTGACCGACTCCCGCGGAACGGGATGGCCGGGCGCATAGCGCAGCGTCGACCGGGGGATGCCGCCGAGCCCGGCGAGGAAGCGATCCACTTCGGCGTTGGTGAACGGCTTCGCCTTCACGAGGATTGTTGACAACGCCGAACCGACACCTCCACCCGGCACGTCGGTCGTCGCGACGAGGATGTGCCGTGCAGGATCGTGGACGCCGAGCTCCTCGAGCGCGTGTCGCGCGGTGGCGACGTACCGCGTCGTGCGGTTGGGCTTGTGCTCGTAGTCGAACTCGCCGTACTGCGTCGCGACGATCCCGTTGCTACCCGCGTGCTCGAGGCTGTCCTTGATCGCGTCGCTCGTGTAGAGGTAGCTCTCGGACAGGACGAACGCGCCGGCGGTGGCGGCGTTGGTCGCGGAATAGCTGTCGGGGGCGGGGTACCAGACCAGGTTGTAGGTGTCGTTGCTCCGCGCCAGGAAGGAGCGCCCGTCACCCTGCACGTAGTTCACGCCGGGCTGCTCGGCGAGATGTCCGGCGTAGTCGGCGAACCTGTCGGTGACGAGCGAGTGCGTCACCGGGTTGAGCTCGACGGCGTCGATGTGTGCGGTGTCGAAGTGCAACGACGTCAGCACTTCGTGGCCTCCGGCGGCGCCGACGATCAGGACGTTGCGCGGCGGAGCGCCGAGCACCGCGAACGGCAGACCCCGCGGATCCGTCTCGAAGCTGAACCGATCGAGACTCGCGCGGTTGCCGTCCCAATGGTGGATGACCGATCCGAGCAGACCGTCGTGGTAGAGCAGGCGCAGGTCCGGGCCGAGGTCGACGGCATCGACGCGAAAGATCGGGCTCCACGCGGTGTACCTGGTCGACGACTCGTCGACGTTGCCTTTGAACTCGTCGGTGCGCTGATTCGGGAGCAGCCCCGGCGCAACGACCGCAAGGGCAAGCACCACGACGAGCGCGCCGGCGAGCGGGAGCGCGCGGGAACGCTGGCGGATGACGAGGCGCAGCCCGGCGAGCGCGAGCACGAGCCCGGCCAGCATGATGGTGGCCGGTGGGCCGATCCAGCCGATGAGCGCGACGACGACCGCGCACGCGATGCCGGCGCCGACGAGATCGGCGAAGTACAGACGGCCGATCTGCTCGGACTTGCGGGCGAACAGCGTGGCGATCATCACGCCGACGGCGACGAAGGAGGCGAACAGCGCCAGGCACAGGACGAGGAGCAGCCCGAGGTTCTTGACCGACGACAGCGATCCGTAGTCCCAGATGGCGATGGTGTCGGTCCGGATCGTCGCGACGACGACGTACCCGACGCCCACACTCACGGCGCCGAGAAGCAATCCCCACAGCAGGATCGATTCGGTGTCGGTGCGCCGAAGCCGGCGCGAGATCGCGACAACGACGCCGCCGCAGCCGATGCCCAGCAGCGCGAGCCCGATGACGAGGTACGTGTAGTAGTAGAAGAGCTTGAACGAGATGACGCGCGTGTAGCTGATCTCCAGCAGCAGCGCCGCGAAGCTCACGAGCAGAATCTCGAGCGAGTAACTACGCCGCGACGAATCCACGTGTTCCATGGAGTGACGGCCCCCGGCCGGTGAGTCCCCGATCCGGGGAGGCTACTTGGTGATGATCGCGGCCAAACCGGCAACCATCACGACGAAGCCGATCACGAGGTAGAAGAGCGTCCGGGCCAGCGGCGCTTGCGGGAGGGCGGCGCGGTTGCGGGTGGCGGCGACCTGCCCTCGTACCGGGCTCCCCGGGCGGCCCTTCACGACCGCGCGCTTCGACGCGCGCCGACGGTCGGATTGGCGCCGGAAGAGCGCAACGAGGTTGCCGATGAAGAGCGCCGCGCCGACGGCGGTGATGATCTCGCGCAGCACGTCGTCGTAAAAGCCCACGGGTTGATCGTACGCGCCGAATCGGCGAATCACGCCTCGCGGCGCGCAGCTACGAGCCGGGCTTCCAGATCATCAGGAACAGGATCAGCACGACGAGCACGTTGAGGACCGACCCCGTGAGGCCGACCCGCTGCCCGCGCTCTTCGAGCTCGGTCACCTGCGGGGGCGGTCCCCCCGGGGAGTCGCCCATCGGCGGCGACCCCATCTCGGCGAGCTCCGCCATCAGCGCGTTCATGCGCCTCACGTTGGGCCGGAGCACGCCGTGGACAAGCCCGAGCCCGATGACGTAGAGCACGATCGAAGCCCAGATCCAGAACTGGCTGAACGTCCAGACATCGTCGCTGAGGAGGACGAGGAGGATCCCGAAGACGAGCACTCCGTAGATGAAGAACTCGGCCACGTTCGACACGAGAAAGTTTGCTTCCGCGATGGCGAGCCCCTCGCGCCCTCGGCGCGCCTTCGCCTGCTGGCCGTACAGCGCATTGAGGAACACGCCGCCGAACCCGACGATGGCGGCGAGGATGTGCATCACGAGCACGAACTTGTACGTGCCGCTGTTGATGTCGGCGATGACCAGCACGCGCGCCTCCCATCCGAGCACCTGAATTCGTCCGGGAGCCTACGCCCGGACACGGCGGCGGGTGTGCTACAACGCGGCCCTGTGCGGCTGGTGGTGGCGCAATGCTCGGTCGAGTACGAGGGCCGGCTCGGCGCCCGGCTCCCACCCGCGCAACGGCTGATCCTGCTCAAGGCCGACGGGTCCATCGCCGTGCACGCCGACGCCAAGGCGTACAAGCCGCTCAACTGGATGAGCCCGCCGTGCACGATCCGCGAGGAGCCCGGCGCCATCGTCGCCACGAACCCGGGTGGCGAGCGCCTGGCAATCGAGCTCCACGAGGTGCTCCTGGATCACACGATCTCGCTCGGCGACGATCCCGGCCTCGCCAAGGACGGTGTCGAAGCCGAGCTCCAGGAGCTCATCGCGGCGCGCGTCCGCGCCCTCCGCGACGACCTGCGCCTCGTGCGTCGCGAGTACCCGACCGACATCGGGCCGGTCGACCTGCTGTGCCGCGATGGTGACGGACGCGCCGTGGTGATCGAAGTGAAGCGCATCGGCGAGATCGCCGGCGTGGAGCAGCTTCTTCGCTACCAGGAGCGGCTCGACCTCGATGGCGCGCTCGCGCCGACCCTTGGCATGCTGGTGGCGACGCGCATCAAGCCGCAGGCCCGCGTGTTCGCCGAGAGCCGCGGCGTGCAATGCATCGAAGTCGACCTCGAGCACCTGCGCGGGGACGCGCCGCCGGCTCTGAAGCTCTTCTGAAGGAAGAGCGAGCGGGCTACTCGAACGTCGGCTTGCGTTTCTCGAGGAACGCGCCGAAACCCTCCTGCGCGTCGGGCGTCTGGCTCGACCGCGCCATCACGTCGAGTGCGTGCTCGTACGCGGCACGCTCGTCGAGCCCGATCTGGGCGTAGAAGGTCTCCTTGCCGAGTCCCTTCGATGACCGGCTCCCGCGCGTGGCCCGGCGCAGCAGGTCGAAGGTGGCGTCGTCGAGCTCGTCATTCGGAACGACCCGGTTGACGAGACCCCAGTCGAGCGCGGTGCGCGCGTCGATCCGGTCGCCGGTCAAGCCGAGCTCGAGCGCCCGCTTCCGGGGGATGTTGCGCGCCACCGGGACCAGTGGCGTGTGGCAGAACCAGCCTCCCTTGCCGCCCGGTGCGGCGAACGACGCGTCCTCGGACGCGACGGCGAGGTCGGCGGTCGCCACGAGCTGGCAACCGGCGGCGGTGGCGAGCCCGTGCACCCGGGCCACGACGGGCTGCGGGATGGCCTGGATCGTGAGCATGAGGTCCGTGCACGCTTCGAGCAGCTGTCGGATCGACGCCTCGTCGGCTCCTGCGAGATCCCGGTAGTCGTGACCGGACGAGAACACCGGGCCGTTGCCGGCCAGGATCACGCCGCGGGCTTCACTGGCGCCGGCGGTGCGGAACGCGGTGGTCATCTCCCGGAGCAGCTCGAGCGACAGCGCGTTGCGACGTTCGGG
>JALZAA010000243.1 GCA_030948625.1 Actinomycetota bacterium | reverse complement strand
TTCCTCGCCGCCCTCGCGCGGGTGACGACCCGCCGGCCGATCCTCGTCGCCGTTCCGACCGCGGTCGAAGCCGAGCGCGTCGCCCACGACGTCGCCCAGTACATCGGGACGGACGCCGCGGTCGAGCTGTTCCCGGCGTGGGAGACGCTGCCGTTCGAGCGGGTGTCGCCGTCGCTCGAGACGATGGGGCGCCGTCTGCGTGTGATGTGGCGCCTGCGCGCCGGCGGCGATCACCTTCCCGACGTGATCGTGGCGCCGGTACGGGCGCTCGTGCAGCGTCTCGGGCCACACGTCGAGGACTTCGAACCGATCCGGATCCGGACCGGTGTGCAGATAGATCGGGACGAGCTCGTCGCGCGGCTCGTGGGCGGTGGCTACCGGCGCGAGTTCCAGGTCGAAGGGCGCGGCGAGGTTGCCGTGCGCGGGTCGATCGTCGACGTGTACCCGGTCACCGACGATCACCCCGTGCGCATCGACCTCTGGGGCGACGAGGTGGACCGCCTCTCACGCTTCTCGGTCGTCGATCAACGTTCGACCGACGAGGTTGACGAGGCGTGGGTCTTCCCAGCGAGGGAGCTGCTGCCGACGGCCGAGGTCCGGGAGCGGGCCGACGACCTCGTGGCGCGAGAGCCGTGGGGGCGTGAGCACTGGGACCGGCTCGCCGACGGACAGGTCTTCGACGGTATGGAGTCGTGGTTGCCGTGGCTGAGCGACCGCGAGCACCTGCTTCCGGACCTGTTGCCCGACGACGCGCTCGTGGTCCTCGTCGAGCCCAAGCGCACACGCGACCGCGCCCAGGAGCTGCTCGACGAGGAGGAGTCGCTCGGCTCGACCCTCGCGGTCACCTGGGGCGCGTCGAACGGCCGCGACTTCCCGCGCCTCTCGCTGCCGTTCGACCGGCTGCTCGCGCACACCCGTGCCGGGGTGACGTCGCTCCTGGCCGCGCCCGAATCTCCCGCGACGCCCCACCTCGCCGCCTCCGGGTTCGATCCCGTCGTCGGCGACACGGAGGGGCTGACGCGCCGCCTCCGTGATCTGCGCGACGGCGGGTCGCGTGTCGTGCTCGCCGCGGACGGGCGCGGGACGGCCGGCCGCCTCCACGACGTGCTGGCCGGCGAGGGCGTCCACACCATCGACGGGGTCGCACCGCGCGAGATCGGCATCGTCGTCGCGGCGCTCGAGCGGGGCGTCGTCGTACCGGGAGCAGGGCTGGCGGTCATCGCGGAAGCCGATCTCACGGGCCGACGGCGCGTGCACCGCCGCCCGCGTGGCGCCCAGCGCGGCGCCGACTTCTACGACGCGCTCGAGCCCGGTGACTTCGTCGTGCACCATCAGCACGGCGTCGGCCGCTACGCCGGGATGACGAAGCGGGCCATCGGTGGTGTCGAGCGCGACTACCTGCTGCTGGAGTACCGCGGCGGCGACAAGTTGTACGTGCCGACCGACCAGGTCGGCGCCGTGCGCCGCTACACGGGGGGCGACACACCCTCGCTGAACCGGATGGGCGGCAGCGACTGGGAGAAGACACGCGCCCGCGTGCGCTCGGCCGTCCGCGAGATCGCACAGGAGCTGGTCATCCTCTACCGCCGGCGCCTCGCGACGCCGGGCCATGCGTTCGGGCCCGATACGCCGTGGCAGCGCGAGATCGAGGAGGCGTTCCCGTACGAGGAGACGCCCGACCAGGCCCAGGCCATCGTGGACGTCAAGGCCGACATGGAGCGACCCGTCCCGATGGACCGCCTGGTGTGCGGCGACGTCGGCTACGGCAAGACCGAGGTTGCCATCCGCGCCGCGTTCAAGGCGGTGCAGGGCGGCAAGCAGGTGGCGGTGCTCGTCCCGACCACCCTGCTCGCCAACCAGCACGGCCAGACGTTCCGCGAGCGCTTCGCGAACTACCCGGTGCGGGTCGAGGTGCTGTCGCGCTTCCTCACGGCCAAGGAGCAGCACGCGGTCGTGGAGGGCATGCGGGACGGCTCGGTCGACATCGTCATCGCGACGCACCGGATCCTCTCGGGAGACGTCGAGTTCAAGGATCTCGGGCTGCTCGTCGTCGACGAGGAACAGCGCTTCGGCGTGCAGCACAAGGAGCTGATCAAGCAGTTGCGCGCCGACGTCGACGTGTTGACGCTGACGGCGACGCCGATCCCGCGCACGCTCGAGATGTCGTTGACCGGGATTCGCGACCTGTCGCTGGTGAACACGCCGCCCGAGGAGCGCCAGCCCATCCTCACGTACGTGGGGGAGTACGA
>JALZAA010000212.1 GCA_030948625.1 Actinomycetota bacterium | reverse complement strand
GATCGCGAAGCCGCTCCAGCGCCAGCTCGCGGTTGCGAGCCTGCGATCGCGTGTCGGCGGCGACCACGCGCACGACGGGCCCGAGACGTTCGAGCAGCAGCTGACGCTCCCGTGGCCCCAGCGACGGTGATCGCGCGACGTCGAAGCGCAGCTCGACCCGGGTGTTCGACGTGTTGGCGTGCTGGCCACCGGGCCCGCCGCTGCCGGAGAACCGCCAGTCGAGCTCGTCGATCGGGATCGCGCACGTGCCCGTCACCCGGAGCGATCGCACGCGCGGGCACCGTACCGGCCCGTGGCCTGATTAGGGCCGAAATCCCCTTGTCAGAGCCTCTGGGCGCGGTTGACATCGGCGCGATCGCCCCTAGAGTGGCGGCCGTCACACTGGACCAGCCGGTCAAGCCGGCTGCATTCTGACGACCACACGGGGCGGCAGCCCCGACGGATACGGGGGGCAAGACGTGCGCGATTCGCACCGGTACGTGCCGCGGAAGCGGTGGCTTCGGTTCGTGGCTCTGGGGGCGGGTTTGGCGCTGTTCGCCGCGGCGTGCGGCGGCGGCGGAGGCGGGGGTGGCGGCACCGGCGCCCAGAAGGCAATCCCCAAGGACAACGGGAAGCCGGTCGAGGGCGGATCGCTTACGTACGGCCTCGAGGCCGACACCCTCGGCGGTTTCTGCCCGCCGACGGCGCAGCTGGCGGCCGGCGGCATTCAAGTCTTCCAGGCGCTGTACGACACCCTGACGGTCCCGAACGACAAGGGTGAGTACGTTCCCAACCTGGCGAAGTCGGTCACCCCCAACGCCGACTTCACGCAGTGGACGATCGTCGTCCGTGACGGCATCACCTTCCACAACGGCTCGCCGCTGAACGCGGACGCGGTGAAGCTCAACCTCGATCAATTCCGTAAGGGCGTGCTGTTCCAGTTCGTCTTCCCCGACGTCTCGGACGTCTCGGTCGTCGACCCGATGACCGTCAGGGTCACGACGAGGGTGCCCTGGGTGGCGTTCCCGGCCGCGCTGTGGTCGACCGGACGCCTGGGGATGGCGGCGCCGGAGCAGCTCAACGACACGGGCACGTGCTCGTCGAACCCGATCGGCACCGGGCCGTTCAAGTTCCAGGAGTGGACGCAGAACGACCACCTCACGGCCACGAAGAACCCCAACTACTGGCAGAAGGACAAGTTCGGCAATCAGCTCCCCTACCTCGACTCGATCACCTTCCGGCCCCAGCCCGACGTGTCGCAACGGGTGAACGGGCTGAAGGGAGGCGACCTCGACATCATCCACACGACCGACGGTCAGCAGATCACCCGCCTACGCGACGACGTGAAGAGCGGTTCGATCAAGATGCTGGAGTCGGACCGGGCGGCCGAAATTGCCCACACCATGCTGAACGCGGGTTCGCCGCCGTTCAACAGCCTGAACGCGCGTCTCGCGGTCGCGTATGCGAGCGATCGCAACGCGCTCAACCAACTCAACAACAACCAAGTCAGTGCAACGTGGGACCAGCCGTACGCGCCCGAGACGCTCGGGTACCAGAAGGACGTCGGGTTCCCGAAGTTCGACCCGAAGAAGGCCGAGGAGTTCGTCAACAAGTACAAGCAGGAGACCGGCCAGAGCCAGCTGCACTTCACGATCGACGCGACGCCCGACCCGAGCATCCAGCAGCTGGCGGTAGCGATCAAGTCGCAGGTCGAGAAGGTTCCCGGCATCACGGTCGAGATCAAGCCGCCGATCGAACAGAGCCAGTACATCAGCTACGCCGTCGGGGGCGGCGATGCCGGTCAGTACCAGGCGATCCTGTGGCGCAACTTCCCCGGTGGTGACCCGGACACGCTGTACGTGTGGTGGAAGAGCACCCAGCCGAACGCCGAGGGCCAGCAGGTGCGCAACCTGGTCAACTTCGGGCGCATCAACAACCCGCAGATCGACCAGGACCTCGTGCAAGGCCGGTCGGAGACCGACCAGGCGAAGCGCAAGGCCCTCTACGAGGACATCGGCAAGGAGTTCGCCAAGAACGCCTACAACGTCTGGGGCTGGCTCGAACTCTGGGCGTTCCCGGCCAAGACGAACGTCAACGGGCTCACCGGGCCCGACCTGCCGGGCCCGAACGCGGCCGGCGACGGGGGCTCGCGCGGCCTGCCGATCGCGAGCGTCCAGCCCGTGATGGGCCTCTGGCGCACCAAGTAGCGGAAGAACTACATACGAAAGGACCGGGCGTAACGGGCAGGCGCTGACCGGGAAACGGGGAGAACGAGGACGACGATGCGCACGATCGCCACGAAGGTGGCCCGACTGATCGTCGTGCTGCTCGTCGTCACGTTCTTCTCGTTCTCCCTGCTCCACATGATCAAGGGCGACCCGGCGCGTACCACAGTTCCCTTCGCGAACGACCAGCAGATCAAGGTCATCCGGCACGAAATCGGCCTCGACAAGCCGTTCCTCACGCAGTACCGCGACTGGCTGTCGAACTTCACGCGCGGCGACTTGGGGTTCATCTACGAGTCTGCCAATTCGAAGCGCCCGATCGCCGACCAGATCAAGAAGGAGCTCGGCGTCTCGCTGCAACTCGTGTTCTACGCGCAGTTCCTAGCGCTGGCGATCGCGATACCTGTCGGGGTTCTCGCCGCGTACAAGGCGGGAACGTGGCTCGACAAGATATTGAACGCGGGTGCGTTCGGCTTGCTCGCGATACCCAATTTCGTGTTCGCGTTCCTGCTGATCTTCTACCTCGCCGTGCAAGCGGGCTGGTTCCCGACCCAGCAGTACGTGGCGTTCGGTACCGACCCAGCCGAGCATTTCCGGCACATGATCCTGCCTGCGCTGAGCCTGGCCATCGGCCAGATCGCGATCTACATGCGTCTGCTGCGGAGCGACATGATCCAGACGCTGCAAGAGGACTTCATCACGATGGCGAAGGCCAAGGGCCTCACCACCCGGCGCATCCTCTGGCGGCACGCATTGCGGCCTTCGAGCTTTACGCTGCTGACCGCCGCAGCTTTGAACTTTGGTGCGCTGATTGGTGGCGCGCTGATCATCGAGTTCGTGTTTCAGCTCCCCGGCATGGGGTTGGGGCTCGTCACCGCGGTCAGCACGCGCCAGTACACCGCCGTGCAGGCCTACGTGGCGCTCATCGCCATCGCGTACGTGCTGTTCAATGTGATTGTCGACGCCCTCTATACAGTGCTCGACCCGAGGATCCGCCATGCCCGAGCCGCAGTCTGAGTCCGCGGGGACCGCCCTCGTCACCGAAGAAGACGTCGTCGGGCTGGCCGGCGGCGGCGCCCTGACCCAGGTCGCGGGCGTCGTCGCGGGCGTCGAGCCGGCGCGCAAGAAGCGCCTGGGTGTCGGTGCCTGGCTCGCGATCATCTGGCTCGTCGGACTCATGGTCGCCGCGGTCGCTGCTCCGATCCTCCCCCTGGCGGACCCCAACGACACGTTCACCGAGATCCAAAACGCGCAGGCGCCGTTCTCGACGATCAAGACGCCCGATGGGGGCACATCGACCCCGTTCGCAGAGGGTCACCTCCTCGGCGGTGACCGCAACGGCCATGACCTTCTGTCCCGGGCCATCTATGGCGCGCGGAACTCGCTCATCGTGGGGTTCGGCGCGATCGCGTTCGGCATCCTGGCGGGAGGGCTGCTCGGGCTCATTGCCGGTTACTACCGAGGGAAATTCGATACCGTGATCGTCGCGTTCCTCGACGTCATGCTCGCGATCCCCGCCCTCGTCCTCGCGCTCGCCATGACCGCGGTGCTTCGAGGTCGCGTCGCCGATCTGTGGATCCTCGTCATCGCGTTGGGCATCATCTCGGTCCCGATCCTCGGACGGATCACGCGCGCCAATACGCTCGTGTGGTCGCAACGCGAGTTCGTGACGGCCGCCCGCGCGCAGGGCGCCAAGAACTGGCGCATCATGATCCGAGAGGTGCTCCCGAACGTCTTGCCCGCCATGTTCTCGATCGCTCTGCTGGGCGTGGCGATCGTCATCGTTGCCGAGGCGGCGCTGCGACTCCTCGGCATCGGCTTGTCGATCACCGACCCGAGCTGGGGCGGCATCATCAACGACGGCCGGGACTTCCTCGTGCAGGGCATCACACCGCACGTGGTCTTCGTCGGCTCCGCCTTCATCTTCTTCACCGTGCTCTCGCTGAACTACCTCGGCGACGTCGTGCGGGCCCGCTTCGACGTCCGAGAGGCGGCGATTTGAGTCCCCGGCACCGGCGCGAGAACCTCGAGACGGCAGAGCGATTCCCCGCCGAGCCCCTCGACGGACCGCTGCTCGAGGTGCGCGACGTCAAGACCTACTTCGATTCGCCTCGAGGCGTCGTGCACGCCGTCGACGGCGTGTCGTTCACGCTGGATCGAGGCCGCACGCTCGGCGTCGTCGGCGAGTCGGGGTCGGGAAAGACCGTGCTGGCTCGCTCGCTCATGGGCCTGCTCCCCAAAAAGCACGTGATCCGGTCCGGGTCGATCAGGTTCGAGGGCCGGGAGATCGGCAATCTCGGTCCCGACGAGCTGCGCAAGATCTGGGGCTCCCAGATGGCCATGGTCTTCCAGGACCCGATGACCTCGCTGAACCCGGTCATGAAGGTCGGGAAGCAGGTGACCGAGTCCCTGCTGTACCACCTCGACATCTCCCGCAACTACGCGTCGGAGCTCGCCGAGGCCCTGTTCGTGTCGGTCGGGATCCCTGAGCCGAAGCGGCGGCTCAACGAGTACCCCCACCAGCTGTCGGGCGGCCTGCGCCAGCGGGTCATGATCGCCATCGCTCTCGCCTGCGGCCCGAAGGTGCTGTTCGCGGACGAGCCGACGACGGCGCTCGACGTCACCGTGCAGGCGCAGATCCTCGACTTGCTGCAGCAACAGCAACGCGAGCGGTTCATGGCCATGATCTTGGTGACGCACGACCTGGGTGTCGTCGCCGGCCGCACCGACGACATTGCGGTGATGTATGCGGGGAAGGTCGTCGAGAAGGCGCCGACTTCCGTGCTCTTCCGCAACATGAAGATGCCGTACACCGAGGCGCTCATGGAGGCGATCCCGAAGCTCGCCGACAAGAGCCATACCCGGCTGCGCGTCATCTCCGGGCGGCCTCCCCAGCTGGTGAACCCGCCCATCGGATGCCGCTTCGCGCCGCGTTGTCCGTACGCGCAGGAGAAATGCATCAAGGAGGAGCCGCCGCTGCGCGAGAGCGACGTCCCCGGTCACCAGTTTGCGTGCTGGTTCCCGGTCGGGACGCCTGAAGGCAAAGCCGCGCTCGAGCGCAACCGCGCCGCCGGCCTGCACGCGCCAGTGGGCGCCAACGGCGAGGTCGGCGCCGCTGTGCCGACAGCAAGGGAGACCTGAGATGGCCGGCAGCGGCACCGCCCATCTGCGTCCCGACGGCCAGGCGCTCCTACGCGCGGAGCACATGACGGTCGAGTTCCCGCTCGGCCGTTCGGGGCTGAAGGTCCACGCCGTCTCTGATGTCAGCCTCGACATCCTCGAAGGCGAGACGCTCGGCCTCGTCGGCGAGTCGGGGTGCGGCAAGTCGACGGCTGCACGCGCCATGATCCAGCTGCCGGCGCCGACCTCGGGCAGCGTCGAATTCGAAGGTCGGGACCTGACGAAGCTCCACGGCGAGGCGCTGCGGAAGGTCCGTCCGCGCATGCAGATGATCTTCCAGGACCCGATCTCGTCGCTGAACCCGCGCCGCAAGATCGGTGACCTGGTCGCAGAAGGCCTCGTCATCTGGAAGATGGGCGACAAGGAGTCACGCAACAAGCGGGTGGACGAGGTGCTCGACGCTGTCGGCCTCGACCCCGAGCAGGTCCGCGGCCGCCGCCCGCACGAGTTCTCCGGCGGGCAGTGCCAGCGCATCTCCATCGCGCGGGCCGTCGTCACCGAGCCCAAGCTGATCCTCTGTGACGAGCCGGTCTCTGCACTCGACGTGTCGGTACAGGCGCAGATCCTCAACCTGCTCCGGGACATGAAGTCGCGCTTCGGCCTGACGCTCGTGTTCATCGCGCACGATCTCGCGGTCGTGAAGAACGTGAGCGACCGCGTCGCGGTCATGTACCTCGGGAAGATCTGCGAGGTCGCGCAGCCCGACGAGCTCTACGAGCGCCCCGCGCATCCGTACACAGCGGCGTTGCTCGCGGCCATCCCGGAGCCCGATCCTCAGATCCGGCCCAACGAGCGCGAGGCACTCGCCGGCGAGATTCCCTCCCCCGTGTTCCCGCCCAGCGGGTGCCGGTTCCGGACGCGCTGCCCCAAGGCGCAACAGAAGTGCGCCGAGGAGGAGCCGGTCATGGAGGAGGCGCGGCCCGGCCACTTCGTCGCCTGCCACTTCCCGCTGGCCGAGGGCGAGAAGCTCGACTTCACCGCCCCCGCCGACGAGCTCACGGCGGCTCCGGCCGCGAGCTGACGAAGCGGACCGCGCCGACTACGCGAGCTGCTCCTCGACCGCGCTGACGAGCGCGGCATCCTCGGGAGCCGTCATGGGCCGGAAGCGGCGGACGACCTCGCCGTCGCGCGAGACGAGGAACTTCTCGAAGTTCCACTGGATGTCGCCGGCCTGGCCCTCGTCGTCGGCGTGCGAGGTGAGCTCCTCGTAGAGCGGGTGCCGGTCGTCGCCGTTGACCTCGATCTTCTCGAACAACGGGAACGTGACGCCGTAGCTGGTTTCACAGAAGGTGGCGATCTCGTCGGGGCTGCCGGGCTCCTGGGCGCCGAACTGGTTGCAGGGGAAGCCCAGGACAGCGAAGCCCTTGTCGGCGTACTGCTCGTGGAGCTGCTGCAGGCCGGCGTACTGCGGGGTGAGCCCGCATTGCGACGCCACGTTCACAATCAGCACCGCCTTGCCTCGGTAGTCGTCGAGCGCCGCCGCGCTGCCGTCGAGCGCGTCGACCTTCGCGTCGTAGATCGCCATCGATGCCTCCTGTCGAGTGAGAGCTCAGTATGGCAAACCGTCGCCGCTCGGCCGTCAGGAGCCGTGCGGACGAGTCATCTTCTCCGGTTGCATCAGTCGCTCGAACTCCTCGTGGGTCAAGTGTCCGAGCTCTACCGCGGCTTCGCGGAGCGTCTTCCCGTGCTTGTGGGCGTGCTTGGCGATCGAGGCCGCGTTGTCGTAGCCGATCTGCGGTGTGAGCGCGGTTACGAGCATCAGCGAGTTGTTGAGGTTCTCCGTGATGCGTTCGACGTTCGCCTGCAGCCCTTCCACTACGAACTCGCGGAACGTACCGCACGCGTCGGCCAAGAGATCGACCGAGTGAAGGAAGTTGAAGATGATCACGGGCTTGAACACGTTCAGCTCGAAGTTGCCCTGGGAACCTGCGAACCCGATGGTGGCGTCGTTGCCGAGCACCTGCGTGCAGACCATCGTCATGGCCTCGCTCTGGGTCGGGTTGACCTTGCCCGGCATGATCGACGAGCCGGGCTCGTTCTCGGGAAGGATCAGCTCGCCGAGCCCGGCGCGCGGCCCGGACGCCAGCCACCGGATGTCGTTGGCGATCTTCATCAGCGAGACCGCGAGCGTCTTGACCGCGCCGCTGGCGAACACGAAGGTGTCGTGGGCGGCGAGGGCGGCGAACTTGTTCCGCGCCGATACGAACGGCAGGCCCGTCAACTCCGCGATCTTGGCCGCGCACCGCTCGGCGAACCCGGGCGGGGCATTGAGGCCGGTCCCGACGGCCGTGCCGCCGATGGGCAGCTCGTACAGGCCCGGGAGCGCCAGCCGGATGCGCTCGACATCGTCGTCGAGCTGGGCGACGTAGCCGCTGAACTCCTGACCAAGGGTCAGCGGCACGGCGTCCTGGAGGTGGGTCCGTCCGATCTTCACGATGTCGCGGAACTCTTCGACCTTCACCGCAAGCGCATCGCGCAGCTCGGTGACCGAGGGAATCAGACGGTGCACGATCTCCTCGGTGGCGGCGATGTGCATCGCGGTCGGGAAGGTGTCGTTCGACGACTGCGACATGTTCACATGGTCGTTCGGGTGGATCGGCGCCTTGCTCCCCCGCTCGCCGCCGGCCAGCTCGATGGCGCGATTGGCGATGACCTCGTTGACGTTCATGTTCGTCTGCGTGCCACTCCCTGTCTGCCAGACGTACAGCGGGAACTCTTCGTCGTGTTTGCCGTCGATGATCTCGTCGGCCGCCTGCACGATGAGCTTGGCCTCCTCGGCCGACAGCTGACCGAGGTCCTGGTTGGTGATCGCGGCGGCCTTCTTGAGGATGGCCATGCCGCGGATCACGGCCTTCGGCATGTGGTCGTCGCCGATCGAGAAATGATGCAGCGATCTCTGGGTCTGAGCGCCCCAGTAGCGGTGCGCGGGAACCTCGACCGCGCCCAGGCTGTCGGTCTCTTCTCGCGTGGGCTCGTCGCTCATGCCAAGAAGGTACCGCCGCGTGCCGCCGGACGACCGATCCTCTCGCGCGGGCGGGGACGACGGCTTCTGATGAACGCGCTCCGGACCACGGCGGCCGGTCGGATCGGGTAGACAGGGCGGCGCGTGTCGGAGATCTACGACCTTTCAGATCGGTACGTCGAGCGGTACGCGGCCCTTGATCCGGTCGCGGCGACCCTCGAGGGCCTGACCGGTCACGACGACGAGATGACCGACTTCTCGCCCGACGGCTACGAGGAGCGCAACGAGCACGACATCGCGACGCTGAAGGCGCTCGAGCGTGCCGCGGTGGAGAACGACCGCGACCGCATCGCCGGCAACGTGCTGCGAGAGGCGTTGGAGACCAGCGTCGAGCTGTACGACGCCGGCGAGCACCTCCGGGCTCTCAATATCATCGCCAGTCCAGTCCAGTACGTCCGGATGGTCTTCGACATGATGCCGACGGAGACGGAGGCCGACTGGGACGTCATCGCGGCCCGGCTCGGGCTCGTCCCCCAGGGCCTGTCCACGTACGAGGCGAGCTTGAGCGAAGGCGTGCGTCAGGGCCTTGTCGCGGCGCGGCGCCAGGCGGTGAAGTGCATGCGGCAAGCCGAGACGTGGGGTGGCCTCGACCCCGACACCCGTCCGTTCTTCTTCACGCTGCTCGACCGCTTCGACCAGAGCAGCATCGACAACCGCGTGCTGCGTGACACGCTCGAGGACCACACCGACCGCGCCACGAGGGCGTACGCCAGTCTCGCCCGCTTTCTCGACGACGAGTATGCGCCGCACGCAACCGAGCGAGATGCCGTCGGTTCCGACCGGTACTCGCGTCTGGCGCGCGTCTTCAACGGGATGGAGCTCGACCTCGAGGAGACGTACGAATGGGGCTGGGCCGAGCTCCACCGGATCGAGCACGCGATGGGCGAGGTGGCCGACCGCATCCTGCCCGGCGAGTCGGTCGACGCGGTGATCGAGCACCTCGAGACCGACCCCAACCGCGCCATCGAGGGCGTCGAGGAGTTCCGTCAGTGGCTGCAGAACCTCCTCGACACGACGATCGCCGAGCTCGACGGCGTCCACTTCGACATCCCCGACCCCGTCAAGCGGGTCGAGGCCATGATCGCCCCGGCCGGCGGCGCCGCGGCGATGTACTACTCGGGGCCGTCCGAGGACTTCAGCCGTCCCGGTCGCACGTGGTACCCGACACTCGGCAAGACGCGGTTCCCGATCTGGGGTGAGGTGTCGATCTGCTACCACGAAGGCGTTCCGGGCCATCACCTCCAGATCGGACAGGTGCGCTACCTCGCCGACGAGCTGAGCCGGTTCCAGCGCACCCTGGCGGGCTGGTCCGGCCACGCCGAAGGCTGGGCGCTCTATGCCGAGCGGCTGATGGGCGAGCTCGGCTACCTCGACGACCCGGCATACGAGCTGGGAATGCTGCGTGCTCAGGCGATGCGAGCCATGCGCGTCGTCGTCGACATCGGCCTGCACCTCGAGCTGACGATCCCGGACGACGAGCGCTACCACCCCGGCGAGACGTGGACGCCCGAGCTGGCGCTGCCCTTCGCGATCGAGCGCAGCAAGATGCCCGAGGACTTCATGGCGAGCGAGGTCGACCGGTACCTGGGCTGGCCGGGTCAGGCGATCAGCTACAAGGTCGGCGAGCGCGTCTGGCTCGCCGCGCGTGAAGAAGCCAAGCGCCACGCACGCGATGACTTCGACCTCAAGGCGTTCCACGCTCACGCGCTGAACCTCGGGCCGATGGGCCTGGCGCAGCTCCGGCGCGAGCTGGCCGGCGCGTAGACGTCCGTGGACATCTCGTGCGCGTTTCCGCCCGGCCCCGACGTCGTCGAGCATGCCGTGCTGGCCGAGTCGCTCGGGTACGAGCGCGCTTGGCTCTACGACTCCCCCGCGCTCTACCCGGACGTGTGGGTCGCGCTCGCGCTGGTCGCCGAGCGCACCGACCGCATCGGGCTCGGCCCTGCCGTGCTCGTCCCGAGCCTGCGGCATGTGCTCACACAGGCCGCTGCGATGGCGACGCTGGAGAGCTTGGCCCCCGGCCGTACGGTCGCCGCCATCGGGACCGGGTTCACCGGTCGTATGGCGCTCGGCCAGCGGCCGTTGCCATGGCGCGACGTCGAGGAATACGTGCGCAACCTGCGCGCGCTTCTTCGCGGCGAGCAGATCGAAGTCGACGGGTCCGTTGTGCAGATGATCCCGCCGGCGGGCTTCCTGCCTGCCCCACCGATCATGGTCCCGATCCTCGTCGCCGCCAACGGCCCGAAGGGCCTGGAAGTCGCGAAGGAGCTTGGCGACGGCGTGATGACCATCGGCTCGGGCCAGCCCGAGTTCGACTGGTGCGCAGTGCTGGCGTTCGGGACCGTGCTCGACGCCGGTGAGACTCCGTCGTCGCCGCGCGCGCTGGCAGCGGCGGGACCAGCTCTGACCGTCGTGTACCACGGCACATACGAGATCGACCCTGCCGCCGTGGACGTGTTGCCGGGCGGACCCGAGTGGCGCGCCGCCATCGAGCGCGTGCCGGCCGCGACCCGGCACCTTGCCGTGCACGAGGACCACCTGGTGCGGGTCTGCGAACGCGACGCGCCGTTGCTCGACGGCGACGCCCTCGCTTCGTTCACGTGGACCGGACCGGCGAGCGGGCTTCGCGAGCGACTCGACGCGCTCGAAGCGTCCGGCGCCACCGAGATCCTGTACGCGCCGATGGGCCCGGACATCCCGCGTGAGCTGCGTGCGTTCGCGGCGATGGCCCGCTAGGGATTGAGCGGTCGGTTCGTCCAGCCGCCGCGGTCGGTGCGGAACCATCCGCCGGCGGCAAGGCTCCCACCGTCGGCATGGACCGTGGTGCCGGTGACGAACGCCGACAGGTCCGAGGCGAGAAACAGCGCAACGCCCGCGATGTCGTCCGGCGTGCCGAAGCGGCCGACCGGCACCCACCTCGGGATGAGGTGCTGCTGGTCCGCCGGTACCCATCGGTCGTAGTCGACCTGGATGCTCTGGGTGAGATCCGGCGCGATCGAGTTCACGCGGATGCCGTCGTTGCCGAGCTCGAGCGCCAAGCTCTTCGTGAACTGTGTGACCCCCGCCTTGAACGCCGAATACACGGCCATCATCGGCATCCCACGGAACGCTTCGATGGTGGAGACGTTCACGATGCTGCCACCGTCACCCTGCTCCACCATGGCGGGCGCGAACGCCTTGGTGCACAGGAAGATGTGGCGCAGGTTGACTTCGTACAGGGCGTTCCACTGCTCCTCGTCTGTCTCGAGAAACGGCGCGCCGCGCGAGAGATAGTGGCCGACGTTGTTGACGAGCACGTCGATGCGGCCGTAGTCGCCGATCGTCGTCGCGGCGAGCCGCACGACGTTGTCGGGCCTGCGAACGTCGATGACCTGGGCTCGGGCGTCGCCGCCGTCAGCTTCGATCGCAGCCACGGTGTCGGCGGCGCGGTCGGCGTCGATCTCGGCGACCACGACCCGGGCGCCGTGCGCGGCGAACGTCTCCGAGATCCCCCGTCCGATGCCGCCGCCGCCCCCGGTGACGACCGCGACCTTGCCGTTGAGCAGGTCGGCGTCGGCGGCGGGCACGTGGGTCCGGGTCGTCAGCCGGGAATCCGGCCCGCTTCGACGGCGGCGGCCTCCGCCGCTTCGAGCTGCTGCTCGACGATGGCGAGGCCCCCGTCCCAGAATCCCGGGTCGCCGAGGTCGACGCCGACGATGCGGCCGAGCTCATCGGGAGAGCGTGATCCGCCGCTGCGCAACAGCTCGAGGTATTGCGGCACGAAGTCGGCGCCTCGCTCCTCGTAGGTCCGGTACACGGAGAGCGCGAGCAGCTGTCCGTACGCGTACGCGTACACATACCCCGGTACGGCGATGAAGTGCGGGATGTACGACCACCACGTGCGGTAACCGTCGGTGATCTCGACCGAATCGCCGAGCATGCGGGACTGGGTCTCGTGCCAGAGCTCGCCGAAGCGATCGACGCTCAGCTCCCCCTGCTCCCGGCGCTCGGTGTGCACGCGATCCTCGAAGCGGTTCATGGCCGTCTGGCGGAACACAGTCGCGATCTGACCCTCGATGCTCTCGGCGACGAGCGCCAGCCGGGCCGAGGGGTCGGTCGTCTCTTCGAGCAGCCTGCCGAACGTGACTGTCTCGCCGAAGACCGACGCCGTCTCGGCGAGTGTGAGCGGAGTCGTCTGGTGAAAGATGCCCTGGGGACGGGCGAGGTAGGCGTGCAACCCGTGGCCGAGCTCGTGCGCGAGCGTCAGGACGTCGCGGCGGCGACCGGTCCAGTTCAGCAGCAGGTACGGATGCTGCGACGGGACGGTGTAGGCGCAGAACGCACCGGGGCGCTTGCCCGGCCGGAGCGGCGCGTCGATCCAGGGCTCGTCGAAGAAGCGCCGCGCGTCGGCGGCGAGCTCGGGTGAGAACGACCCGTATGCATCGAGGACGAGCTCACGGGCCTCACGCCACCCGAACTCGGGTTCCTCGCTCGTCACTGACGCCATGCGGTCGTAGTCCGCGAGCCGGTCGATCCCGAGCAGACGAGCCTTGAGGGCGTACCAGCGCTGCGGGATGTCGTACCGGCCCTCGACCGCGGTGACCAGCGCCTGCACAGACTCGTCGCTGACCTCGTTGTCGAGGTTCATGCCGGCGAGCCAGTGGGGGTAATGGCGCAGCCGGTCGTCGATCGCCTTGTCGGCGAGAAGGGTGTTGAACACGAACGCTCGAGTGCGCAGACCGGGCTCGAGGGCGGTCGTCACGGACTCGGCGGCACGCCGGCGGTCGGAGCGATCCGGTGAGCTGAGTCGCGACAGCGCTTCCTCGAGGCTCACGGTGCCGCCGTCGAGCTCGACCGTGATCGTCGAGGTCTGCTCGCTGAAGAGGCGGCTCCACGCACTGCGGCCCGTGACCGCCTTCTCGGTCATCACGAGCTCTTCGGGCTCGGTGAGCAGGTGCGGCCGGTACCGGCGCGCGGCAGCGAGGTGATGACGGCAGAACGCCAGGCGCTCGTCGGCGAGGAGCTCCGCCGCACGTTCCTCCGGCAGCGCCGCCCATTCGAGGTCGAAGAACAAGATCTTCGTGCTGACGGCGGTGGCGCGTTCTTCGACCCGCTGCAGCAGCGCGCCGCGGGCGGGATCGGTGGTGTCGGCCGCGAACCGCAAACTGGCGTACGAGGACGCCCGGCCGACGAGGTCGCCGATGGTCCCCAGCTCGTGCATGACGGCGACGAGCTCGCCGGTATCGAGCTGCGCGACCGCACCTCGCCGCTCGGCGATCGAAACGGCGACGCGCTCGGCTTCGTCGAGGAGCTCGTCGACGCCGGACTCGCCCTTGCCGTCGACGAGCGGCTCGAGGTCCCAGGTGACGTCGGCGGCGCTGAGGTCGGTGTCGGTGGTCGCGGTCACGGCTACTCCTGTTGGCGAGCCTACGAGGTGTAGGACGTGCCGGCGGGCTGGAGTGCCTCCGGCAGCGGCGTCGCGTGCGCGATCGTCAGCGTCTGGGTCGCGCGGGTCAGCGCCGTGTACAGGAGCCGCAGGCCCGACGCATCGGCCGTCACGAGTCGGCTCGGCTCCACTACGACGACACGGTCGAATTCGAGCCCTTTGGCGTCTTGTGCGTCGAGCACCGCGACGGGCGCATCGAGGGCATCGCTCGAGCCCGCGGTCGCGCCGATGTCAGAGAGCTCCGCGGCCAGATCTTGATGCAGGTCCCGCGGGGCGATCACCGCGGTCGTCCCCTCGTCGTCATGGTTGTCACGGACGGCGCTCGCGACGGCAGCGACGAGGTCGGACGGACCGCCGACGCTGACGAAGCGTGGCTGCCGTCCCGTGGTACGCACGGACCGTGAGGGCTCGACGCCCGGCGCGCCCGCGGCGACGAAGCGGTCGGCGAGCTCCATGATCTCCGCCGGGGTGCGGTAGTTCACCGTCAATGTCACGACGTTCGCCGGCTCGTCGCCTGGAAGCTGGGCACGCACTTCGCCCCAGTCGCGCAGCGCGCCGGGCTGGCTCGACTGTCCGAAGTCGCCCACGAGCGTCATCGACCCCGACGGGTTGCGCCGGCCGATCATGCGCCATTGCATGGCGCTCAGGTCCTGGGCTTCGTCGACGAGCACATGCCCGAACGTGCGCGGCTCCCCCACGCCGTCGTCACTGGGTGTCGCGCCGCCCTCGTAGCGCCGGACGACTTCGGCTGCGGTCGTATAGCTGCCCACGCCGAGCTCCTCGACGACCCGAGCCGCGTCTTCGAGCGCCCCGTCAGGTGAGCGCCGACGACGGCGCCGCGGCCGCGCCGCCTCGGGCGGACCGAGGAGCGCGTCCGCCTCGTCGACGAGCGCGACGTCGGCCACCGTCCAGTCGACGTCGCGGACGCGCCCAGAGCGCGGACGCGCCAGTCCTTCTTGCTCTTCCGGCGTGAGCACGCCGTCCGCCGCCGACCGGATGAGGGCGGGGAAGCTGAACACGTCGTGCAAGAGCTCGGCGCCGGTCAGCACCGGCCACATCCGCTCGAGCGCGGCGCGCACCTCGGGAAGACGCCGCAGCCGCGCTCGCAGGTCGTTCTCCCAGTCTTCCGGCGCGCGGTCGCCGCGCGACAGCGCCGCGGCGACGGGCACCTCGAGAAGCTCGTCGCCGGGTGCCGCCGCGTCAGGGGCGTCGTCCTCGAGGCGGCGGGCGTCGCGTTCGTACGCCTGCACGAGAGCACGGCGGTACTGGTCGGCCAGATGGTCGAGCACCAGCCGGGTCACGAGCGGCCGGCGCTCGTTGTGCGTGCCGCGACGGCGGCGGGCGCGCTCCACAATGCGCGCCGACTCGTCGCGCCGGAGGCGGACGACATGACCGTCGAGCACCACGACCATGTCGCGCGGGAGTGGGCGCTCACGATCGCGAAGGGCGTTGGCCACGACCTGCGCCATCCGGGCGTCGCCCTTCACGGCTGCGACCTCGGGCGGCTCCGACCCGCGCACCCGAAGCTGGGGCTTGAGCCCCGCAACCGTGGAGAGCTGCACGTCTTCTTCGCCGAGTGACGGCAGGACCTCGTCGATGTAGCGCAGGAAGATCGGGCTGGGGCCGACGAGCAGCACGCCACGCGACGCGAGCCGCCGCCGGTGTGTGTACAGCAGGTACGCCGCCCGGTGCAGGGCCACCGCCGTCTTGCCGGTCCCGGGACCGCCCGCGACCACGAGGATCCCGGGAAGGCCGGCGCGCACGGCTTCGTCCTGTTCGGCCTGGATGGTGGCGACGATGTCGCCCATGCGTCCGGTGCGGCGCCGCTCCAGGGCGGCGAGGAGCGCGGCTTCACCGACGATCGTGAAGCCCGCCTCGTCGGCGGCGTCGGCGTCGAACACCTCGTCGTCGATGCCGAGCAGCTCACGCCCTCGGGCCTGGAAGTGGCGCCGGCGCACGACCTCCATGGGGTCGACGCCGGTTGCCCGGTAGAAGGGCTCGGCCACCGGCGCCCGCCAATCGACCACGAGCGGGCTCTGGTCGGGCTCGGTGACCGAGATACGGCCGATGTAGAAGCGGTCGCCGTCGGGGCGCTGCTCCGGGGGTGCCGGCTCGAGGTCGATGCGACCGAACGCGAGCGGGGCGTCGCCGATGTTCAGGGCCGCGAGCCGGCGGCGGGTGTGGGCGGTGGCGACGTCCCGCTCGAGACGGGCCTGGTGGGTACCCCCGCGCTGGACTTCGGAGTAGCCCTCGGCCACCCGGCTCGCGGCGGCGCGCATCTCGTCGAGGCGGTCGTAGGCCCGGTCGAGATACCGCTGCTCGGCGGTGAGCTCAGGGTGGCGGCGTTCTCTGGCGCCGCCAGAGGGCTGGTCGGGCACGCAAATCTCCTGCAGGGGGACCTTGCAGTTTACTGCGCCCTACGTCTTCTTCGGACTGACGGGATCCTGCTCCGACTGGTCACCCGGCAGGGTGACGTCGTCCGGGTCGACGAGCACGACACGTTCGCCCAGCGTGAGCCGGCCGGGCGCAGGCGCCATGATCCAGCGTCCGGCGAGGTTGGGAAGCCGGCCCGGCGTCGCCCCCAGCGACCGCTCGACCGTGCGCACCACGCCGCCGTGCGTGACGACGAGGACGTCGCCGGCGTTGCTGCCATCCGCGGCCGCCAGCAGGCCGGCCATGGTGCGTGTCAGCAGCGGGGCGTCACCCTCGAAGTCGGGCGGCGAACGCCGTGCCGCGAGGTACCCGGGCCACCGGTCCTCGATCTCCTCGCGCGTGAGCCCACTCCACGAGCCGACGTCCCGCTCGCGAAGGCGCGGCTCCTCGCGCACGGCTGCAATGCCCAGTTGCGCGGCGATGAGCTCCGCCGTGCGGCGGGCCCGGACCAGGTCGGACGTCCAGATGGCGGTGATCGACGCGACCTCAGCCAGGCGCTCAGCCGCTTCGTCGGCTTGTCGCTCGCCGAGCGGGGAGAGCGGCGGATCGGCCTGCCCCTGCCAGCGCGATTGCGCATTCCACGTCGACTCGCCGTGCCGAACGAGCAGGAGCCGGATCACGAGCGCCGACGCTACCGGCACGATGTGCCGAAGAGGCGCGCGACCTCGTATGTAGGTAGCGTCGGGCATGACTTCGAGGGGGACCACATGAGAGCAGCCGTGTACGTCGAGCAGGACCAGCCCCTGATCGTCGAGGAGATGACCCCTCTTGATCCCGGGCCGGCCGACGTCGTCGTCGAGATCGGTGCGAGCGGCGTGTGCCACTCGGACCTGTCGGCCACCAACGGCACGTTGCCGCTGCCGCCCCCCACCATCCTCGGCCACGAGGGCGCGGGCACCGTCGACTGGGTGGGGTCCGAGGTCACCCAGGTGAAGAAGGGCGACCGGATCGTCTCAACGTTCGTGCCGTCGTGCGGGACGTGCTGGTACTGCATCCACGGCCAGTCGAACCTCTGCGAGCAGACCGGCGCGGTGATGATGGTGCCCCGGGCGAAGCGCGCCGACGGCACGCCGGTTCCCGGCTTCACCGGTCTCGGGACGTTCTCGGACTCCATGACGATCTCCGAGTCGCAGGCGGTGAAGGTCGAGACCGACCTGCCCGACGACCAGCTCGCGCTCATCGGCTGCGGCGTCACCACCGGCGTGGGAGCTGCGCTCAACACCGCGGAGGTTCAACCCGGGTCGAGCGTGGCCGTCATCGGCTGCGGTGGTGTGGGCCAGGCCGTGATCCAGGGCGCGCGGATCGCCGGCGCGGCGAAGATCATCGCCGTCGACCCCGTCGAGATGAAGCGTGAGGCGGCCAGGAAGCTCGGCGCCACGGACACCGTCGACCCGGCCAAGGGCGACCCGGTCGCGAGGGTCCAGACCCTCACGGGTGGTCGGGGCGCCGACTACGCGTTCGAGGTCATCGGGCTGCCCGAGACGATCACGCAGGCGTTCTCGTCGGCTCGTCGCGGCGGCACCGCCGTCGTCGTCGGGATGCCGCGCATGGACTCGATGGTGACGCTGCCCGGGTTCGCCATGTTCTACGAGGAGAAGCGGCTGCTGGGGTGCGTGTACGGGTCGGCGCAGGTGCGGCGGGACTTCCCCCGCTTCATCAGCCTGGTCGAGCATGGCCGGCTCGACCTGGGCTCGATGGTGTCGCGCCACATCAAGCTGGATGAGGTGAACGACGCCTTCACCGCCATGAAGGCCGGCGAGGTGATCCGTAGCGTCATCGTCTGACGCGCGCGGCTGGTCAGCCGGCGGTGTCGATGGCGAAGAAGCCCTCGGCCAAGCGTCCTTCGGGGAAGCCGGCCTGCTTGGCGAGCATGCCGCCCCAGCCGCGCATGCGCTCCTCGAGCAGCCCATCGGCGTCCGTGTGCTGGCTGACGTGGCTGCGAAGGGCGTCGAGCTTGCGCGGCAACGCGTCCGTGATGTCGACCCAGTGGTTCGACGACGCCGCCGCCATCATCCAGACCTCGAGGACGGTCCACGGATCGTAGCCCTCTTCCAGCAGCTCCGGGTGGGCGAACGGGTTGCGGGCGTCCGGGTACACGGCGGCCAGCGACGCCTCACCGGCGGCGAGGTGGTCGGGGTGACTGGCGTAGATGAGCTGCCAGTTCCGCTCCGGCGAAGGACAGAGCACGCGTTGGGGGCGTACCTGCCGGATCACGCGCGAGATGTCGCGCCGCAGCTCGAGCGTGGGCACGAGGCGGCCGTCGGCATAGCCGAGGAACGAGAGGTCGGTGACGCCGACTTCCTTTGCCGCCGCTGTCTGCTCGGCTCGTCGGATGCGTCGAACCTCGTCGCGCGGCACGCTGGGATCGAACCCGCCGGCTTCGCCGTCCGTCACGATGCAGTACGCGACCTCGACGCCGGCGTCCGTCCACGTGGCGACGCTGCCGGCGGCGCCGAAGTCGACGTCGTCGGGATGCGCTGTGATCACGAGCGCCCGCTGCACCTCGTCGTCTTTGAGCATGCGGGCGACCCTACCCGTCGTGTCCGACGGCACATTGCACCTGGCCAGCGAACCCGGGACAATCGAAAGACAAAGGAGGCGCCGTGGAGGTCCCCTCGGCCTTTTTCCCGCCAATCGACGCGGAGACCCAGCGCAAGCTCGTCGCCTTCCTCGAGGAGCAAGGCGTCGACCCCGGCGACGTCGCCGAGGGCATCCGTGAGGACGCATTGTGGGCAGTGACCACCGAGTCCCTGCTCGCCACGCGGGATGACCTCACGATCGACGAGCTCGCGCAGCGGTCCGGCCTCACGCCGGCGCAGCTCGGTCGTGTCCTGCGCGCACTTGGCCTCGGTGACGACTCGTCCTCCACCGAGGACGTCCAGATGGCCACGGCCGGGGCCGCGATGGTGAAGCTGTTCAATGACGAGGAAGCTGCGCTGCGGCTCCTCCGCGTGGTCGGGAGCTCGATCCGCCGCATCGCAGACGCGTCGGTCGCCGCCTACATCGCGGACGTCGAGAAGCCGCTCGTGGACGCGGACGCCACCGTCCTCGCGCACGCGCAAGCCCAAACAGTGTCGATCGCCGGCGCGCGCCGGCTCTCGGAGGGCTTTCCCCGGCTCTTCGCGCGTCATCTGCGCGACGTCATCCGCCGCGGCCGGTCGGCGCGGCTGCAGACGGGCGACTACTCCACCGCACGTCTCGCGGTGGGATTCGTGGACCTCGTGGGCTTCAGCTCGCTCGCCCAGGAGCTGTCGCCGGCCGGGCTCGGGAGCCTCTTGGACGAGTTCGAGGACCGCTCGTTCGACACGGTCGCCGAACACGGCGGCCAGCTCGTGAAGCACATCGGCGACGAGATCATGTTCGTGGTGCTGGAGCCCGAGGCGGCGTGTCAGATCGCGCTGTCGCTTGTGGACGCGTTCCGCGGACAGGACGCGACCGTCATGCCGCGCGGCGGGCTCGCAAGCGGCGATCTGCTCACCCGCGACGGCGACTACTACGGCGTCGAGGTGAACCTCGCCTCACGCCTCGCGGACATCGCCGTCCCCCAGGAGATCCTCGTCTCCGCCGACACCAAACGCCTGGCCGAGAAGCACGACACCGACGACGCGTTCGGCTTCGAGCCCGCCGGCCGCCGCGCTCTCAAGGGTTTCGCCACCCCCGTCGAGGTCTTCTCGCTCAGCCGACCCTGACTCCCTACGCCGGGTTAAGCGGTGTTGCGGAGTCGCTCTTCCGTCGCGTGAAGCAGATAGAAGCGGTGGTTTCGAATGGCCCGCTTTTCACTGTGATGGCGGAGGGCAACGTTCCCGGTGACGCCTGCCGCCATCCCAACAACAGCGGCGATGTCGATGCCGGTGCCGAGTGCTACACCAAGACCACCAGCGGCTAACCCGGTGGCGAGACCCTTAGCATCAGCCAGTACGGGCACTCGGAGCTGCCGGAGACCGCTGTTATCTCGGACGCGCTGCTCAAGGTCTTGTAGCTCGGGCGCGACGGCCGACTCCCACAAGAGGTGCAGTTCCTCCGAAAAGCTCGGGTCGAACGGATCCGCATCCGCGAGTTCACCCTCCAACTTTCCCATGGCACCTCTGAACTTCACGACAGCGGGAGCAAGTTCCCGGCGAATGTCCAGAGCGTCGCGCACGGTGGCGTTTGGGAACGCTGGGAGCTCGGCTATAAGGCCAGTGCCCGCACCGGCGCGACGCGCGCGACGAGTCGCTGTTGAGCTGCGATCAAGGATGTAGCCCATCGCCGCAACGAGGCTGCCGACGGTCGCGTCGCAGATGACATAACTGCGACGATCACCTAGTGCATCCACTATTCGGGCAACAAGTGTCTCTATGACTTGGTCGAGGTTTCCATCGCTTGGGATCAAGGGTTCGATCTCAAGTGCGCCTTCCGTTAGCGCCGGAAGGAGTTCCTCGCCCCCGGCCGTGACGAACTGATCGTGCATCACGGTCGCGAGCTCCTCGCGATGCGCGTCAAGTCCCTCGGCGGCCCGCTCGAACTCGGCGCATTGTTCGCTATCCAGGAGGCCCGCATCCTTAAGAGCTGGGACCATTGCCAGCATCGCTATCGCGCGCTGAGAGTCGGATCCCCCGAGACCTGAACTAACGATGATCTGACCGATTCCCGCCACTTGTTCCGCCTTCGACAGGCTCGCAAAGGCCGCCAGCTCCTCAAGCAAGGATGCAGCAGGACTGCACAGCACGACGACATCGCCATAGATAAGAGCCGGCTTGACAATCGCGATATCACGTTCCAGCGAAACGCCGGAAGGGGACGTACCTACGACGATTCGAACGCGCCTCTCAAGGGCTTTTCGTTTCTGCCTACTTGCTTTTCGTGCTGCCTTACCGATTTGGACTCTCTCCGTTCTCTAACTGCGCGGGTCCGCTGCGTTACGAGCAGCCGCTGGTGGTGCCGCAGCTGGGGCAGGCGTAACAGCTGCCGGCGCGCTGCATGATGTCGCCGCAGATGTGGCAGATCACGGTCTCGCCCTCGATCGTCGACGACATCGTGCTCGCCGCCTCCGACGGCTGCGTCGCCGCCTGCTCCTCGTCGTCGACCGGCAGTGTGTCGAGGCCGGGGTGGCTCTCGGTGCTCGCCTCCTCGACGCCCGGCAGCGTGGGCTGGAGCCGCTCGTCGACGGTGAGCACGCCGATCTCCCGGCGCTCGTCGGCGGGCAGGTACTCCACGGCCATACGCCGGAAGATGTAGTCCACGAGGCTCGTGGCGAAGCGGATCTCGCGGTCGTCGGTCATGCCCGCGGGCTCGAAGCGCACGTTCGTGAACTTCTCGACGAAGGTCCGCAGCGGCACCCCGAACTGGAGGCCGAGCGATACCGCGATCGCGAAGCCGTCCATGATCCCGGCCAGCGTCGAGCCCTGCTTGGCGACCTTCAGGAAGACCTCGCCGGGCCGTCCGTCCTCGAACTCGCCCACCGTGACGTAGCCGTGGCAGTCGGCGACCCGGAACGAGAACGTCTTCGAGATACGCCGCTTCGGCATCTTCTGCCGGACGGGCTCCTTGACCGTGATCACGTGCTCGACCTCGCGAACCAGCGGCTCGCCGGCACCGTCGCCCTCGGAGACCGTGACCGTCTCGCTCTTGGTCTCCCGCTTCTGGGTTGCCAGCGGTTGCGCCACCTTGCAGTTGTCGCGGTAGATGGCGACGGCCTTGAGCCCGAGCTTCCAGGCGTCGATGTGCACCTGCTCGACGTCCTCGACGGTCACGTTCTCGGGCGTGTTCACGGTCTTCGAGATCGCGCCCGAGATGAACGGCTGGACCGCGCCCATCATCGTGACGTGGCCCATGTAGTGGATCGTGTTGTCGCCCATCGAGCACGCGAAGACAGGCAGGTGCTCGGGCTCGAGCCCGGGCGCGCCGACGATCGACTTGTGCTCGTTGATGTAGGCGACGATCTGGTCGACCTGGCCGTCGGCGTAGCCGAGCTGCCGCAGCGCTCGCGGCACTGTCTGGTTGACGATGAGCATCGTGCCGCCACCGACGAGCTTCTTCGCCTTGGCGAGCGCGAGATCAGGCTCGATACCCGTGGTGTCGCAGTCCATCATCAGGCCGATCGTCCCAGTCGGGGCGAGCACCGAGGCCTGCGAGTTCCGGACGCCGTGCGACGTGGCGGTCTCGACGGCGTCGTACCAGACCGCACGGGCGGCATCGAGCAGGCCGGCGTCGACCAGGGAGTCGTCGATGGTCGCCGCCGCGTCCCGGTGCATTCGGAGCACACCGAGCATTGCGTCGGCGTTGTCGGCGTACCCGGCGAACGGGCCCATGCGCGCCGCAGTGCGGGCGCTGGTCGCGTAGGCATGGCCCGTCATCAGCGACGTGATGGCACCCGCCCACGCCCGACCCTCGGGCGAGTCGTACGGCAGGCCGCGTGCCATGAGGAGCGCGCCGAGGTTGGCGTAGCCCAGGCCGAGCTGCCGGAACGCCCGGCTCGTCTCGGCGATCTTCTCCGTCGGGTAGTCGGCCTTGCCGACGAGGATCTCCTGCGCGGTGAAGACGACCTCCACCGTGCGCTCGAACCCCTCGACATCGAACTGGTCGTCGTCGTCGAGGTACTTCAGCAGGTTGATGCTGGCGAGGTTGCACGCCGAGTTGTCGAGGTGCATGTACTCGCTGCACGGGTTGCTGGCGTTGATGCGGCCGGTGTTCGGCGCCGTGTGCCACCGATTGATGGTGGTGTCGAACTGCATGCCCGGGTCCGCGCACTCCCACGTGGCTTCGGAGATCTGCCGCATGAGGTCGCGGGCCTTCATGGGCTTGGCCGGCTCGCCGGTCAGGACGGACTTGAGGTTCCAGTCGCGGTCCTCGAGCACGGCTTCCATGAACTCGTCGGTGACGCGCACCGAGTTGTTGGCGTTCTGGTACTGGATCGAGTGGCTGTCCTTGCCGTCGAGGTCCATGTCGAACCCGGCCTCGCGAAGCGCGCGCGCCTTGCGCTCCTCGATCGCCTTGCACCAGATAAACTCCTCGACGTCGGGATGGTCGGCGTTGAGGATCACCATCTTGGCGGCGCGACGGGTCTTCCCGCCCGACTTGATCGTCCCGGCCGACGCGTCGGCGCCGCGCATGAAGCTCACCGGCCCGCTCGCGGTTCCGCCGCCCTGCAGTCCCTCCTCCGACGAGCGGAGGCCCGACAGGTTGATGCCCGATCCGGAGCCGCCCTTGAAGATGATCCCCTCTTCGCGGTACCAGTTGAGGATCGCGTCCATCGTGTCCTCGACGGCGAGGATGAAGCACGCCGAGGCTTGCTGCGGCACACCCCGCACGCCGATGTTGAACCAGACCGGCGAGTTGAACGCGGCGCGCTGGTGGGCGAGGACGTACTTGAGCTCGTCGCGGAAGGCTTCGGCCTCGTCGTCGTCGGCGAAGTAGCCGTCGCGGACGCCCCATTCGGTGATGGTGTCGGCGACGCGGTCGATGACCTGCTTCAGCGACGACTCACGCTCGGGGGTGCCGAGCGTGCCGCGGAAGTACTTCTGGGCCACGATGTTCGTGGCGTTCTGCGACCACCCCACGGGGAACTCGACGTCGGCCTGGAAGAAGGCGTCGGTGCCGTCCTTGTAGTTCTGGATCCGGGCGTCGCGGCGCTCCCACTCGAGCGTGTCGTACGGGTTCGTTCCCGGTTCCGTGAAGTGCCGGCGGATCCCGATCCCCATCTGCTCCGGCGCCATCGCCATTGGGCTGGTCCTCCTGTCCGTTGGTGAGAGTTCTGGTGGCGGCCCACCCTCGGGCAACCTTTGTACCACAAGATGTTGTGGTCACGGTAGGGCCGACCACGACATGCGGAGGAACATTACACCACTGTAATTACGAGTGTGTCAACGCTGAAGGCATGCGCCGGGGACACGAACCCGCAGGTCAGCCGGCGCTCGCGAAGGTTCGCATTGGTGAATCGGCGCACAAGAGCCCGGCGGCGATGTTCGGGCTCAGCGGGCCCGGGCCGGGCGCCCCTTGGGCTCGGTCGTCTTCTGGAGCACCGCTACCTCGCGCTCGAAGTCGGTGACGTCCTCGAACCCCTTGTAGACCGACGCGAACCGCAGGTACGAGACGGGGTCGATCGCCTGCAGCCGCTCGAGCACCGCGAGGCCGACGCGCTCGCTCGCCACTTCTGCACCCTCGGCGCGCATCTCTTCCTCGATCTCGGCCGCCATGGATCCCACCGCGCCCTCGGCGATCGGGCGACCCGTCACCGCCCGCTCGATGCCGGCCTCGAGCTTCAGCCGCTCGAACAGCACCTTGGCGCCCGATCGCTTCACGACGACGAGTGACAGCTCCTCGAGCCGCTCGTAGGTGGTGAAGCGACGCCCGCACCCGATGCACTCGCGCCGCCGGCGGATCGCCGACCCTTCGTCGGCCGGGCGCGAGTCGACGACCTTGTCGTCGGACGTCTGGCAGTACGGGCAGCGCACCACGCCACGGTACCGCCCGCCGATTCGACGACCGGCCACGGTGCGGGGCCCGCGTCAGGGCGTCCAGCGGACGACTTCGCCCGGAACGAGCGGCTTCCCGCCGCGGGCGGCGGTGAGGGCATCGACGACGGGCCGGGGATCCCGGCCCGGCTCGAGCTGCTCGGCGATCGACCACAGCGAGTCGCCGGGCTGCACGACGTGCCGCGTGATGGCCGGGCCGCGCTCGGGGACCGCGAGGGGTGAGCCCCCGAGCGCTGCGCCCGCCTTCCCCGCCATGACCAGCACGGCCAGTCCCACCGCGCCGGCGATCAGCCGCCGGCGCCAGAAGGTGGCGGCCGAGGTCCGAGCTCCGCACCGGGCGACGGGGCGGGCCGAGACCCGCGGCGCCGTGGGCGTCGCAACGGGTCCCAGCTCGGGCCTTGGCATGGTCATGACGGCGGCCATGTGCACTCTCTCCTTCTCGTTCGTGCCTTTGTGCTTGCCTTCTTGTTTCCTTGGCTTCTCCCCCGTAGCGAACCACGGGGGTGTGACAACTACGCCGTGAGAGCTGCGTCCGGCCCACCCGGGGAGATCCCAACTCGGTGGGCCGAACGCCTGTTCGGATCCAACCACGAACGGGTGTTCCCGTCAAGCCAGAGGTTATTATCCCTTGACTGGAGAGTCCGTTTGACTGATAGGTCCGATGTCCGTTTTGCGAATCCGTCAAGCGAATTAGCTGAACAGCGGCCGGAAGCTGTCCACGACCTGCTTGACCTGGAAACAGAGGGTGTTCAACAACTCCCAGACGTCGGCGCCGTCGGCGACCGGAGTGTCCTTCAACGCTACGCGGATGCGGAAACTTGGGTCCATGTCCACATCTGGATCCGGGGGGTTGAAGGTGAATCTGGCGAGTTCTGCGCCAGGTACCACGCGGCCCCCCTTGTAAACGGCGCCCATGAGGTTGTCAGGGCGGTAGTAGGCGACGCCGCCAAATCGATAACCAGTTGTGTGGAGCGTCCGGTGCTTGTCGAGATTCGACAGACGCTTGAGGATCATGAGCCAGTGGTGATCGGCACCCTTGATTCCGTGGTACGGCTGCAACCGCTCCATCGGTGCCACTTGGTTCGGTCCGATGGCTCGCAGCTTCGGCAGGTTGTCCCAGAACTCTCGACTGTTCCCGTAGATCGGGAAGTGAGTGTCGCGAGCGAGGTCGGAGGACAGCTGGCCGGTGTAGAGAATCGCGAGCTGGAACGCGAGGTGGTCAAGAGCGGACGCGGCGCTGTGGAGGCAGTCCCCGATGATCGGTCCCCATTCCGAGGGCGTTTCCTTGAGGGTTTCGATCCGGTAGACGTGTTCTCGACCTTCTCGCTCTACGTCATGTCGGATGCCGTAGGCGTCGCGCGTGAAAGCGTCAAATTCCGATTGGAGCGTGTCGAGGTGATCATGAGCCCGCTCGTACTTGAGCTGGACGCCATCTAGCGGATGAGTCATCGCAGTAGCCTTGCGCGCGTGGACGATGAGGACGAGCCGAAGCAGACGACGCCGAAGGGCGCGGAGATTCCGATTCCCAAGCGCGGCGACTTCTTCAAGAATCTGCGCAAGGCCGCCAAGCCCAAGAAGGACTCAGGCGATAGCGGCCCGGAGGAGAAGGAGCCGGAAGGTTCCTAGGTCGTCGTCGCGGTGGTTGTACCGCCAGACGTACTCGTTCAAGTAACCCTGGAGCCAACGCTTCGACACGGCGTGGTACGTGCCGCGTAGCCCGTTCTTGAGTGTCGACAAGAACCCTTCAATGGTTTGGGTGTGCACGTCTCCGCTCACGTAGACACGCTCGACGTGCTCGACGTGCTTGATGGCCTTGTGGAAGTAGCGGTGCCCTAGCGCCTCGTAGACGCCTGCCTCGTCGGTGTAGAGCACTGAGCCGGCCTTCACTACGTCAGTGACTCGCGGCTGAATGTCGCCGGCCCCTGCGAACGGAATGTGCTCGGCGCGTACTCTCCCGCCGCGCTCAACCATGCCGAGCACCGTGGCCTTGCGTTGGCGATGCCATTCCTTCGACCGCTTTGGGTACTCGCGGGGCTTGCCGCCCACGTACGTCTCGTCCACTTCGACTTCGCCTGTCATGCGGTCAACGTCGCCTTGGGTCATGAGTTGGTTGCGGATCAGATTCATCATCCGCCAAGCGGTCTTGTACGTGACGCCGAGTTCGCGTTCTAGCTGTTTGGCGGAGATTCCGCACCGTGTACTTGTCATGAGGTACATGCCGTAGAACCACAGGTGGAGCGACGTTGACGACTTGTGGAAGATCGTTCCCGCGGTCGGGTGCAAGTGCTTCCCACAGGTGGTGCACGTCCACGACTGGCGTTGCTGCGAGGTTGCGTACCGCTTGAACGTCCGTTCCGTCTTGCACGACGGCGACGGGCAGTAGGCGTGCTCGCCGTCTCGCGAATAGCGGGTACGCCACAGCCATTCCAAGCACGACGCGTCGTCGGGAAACTCGGCCATGAATTCCATGAGCGAATACTGCGACTCAGACGACGCGGCACGCTTGGGCTTGTTGCGATCTACCGGAGGCATCGTGGAATCCTCACCCTTCGAGCGGGTCGCCCCGCTCAATGAGAGCTTCGACCAGCTCCCCGAGCAGTTCGACGGCTTGCCAGAGGGCACCCAGCTGCACTCCGACGTAGGCGGCGAGAGCCGCGACGTCGTTGACGTCGGCCAGGGCGGGGGGGAGTGGCACGGCCACCCCGACGTCGCGCTCTGCTTCATTGCGGAGGTCCGCAAGGGCATCCGGAAGGGTCTTTCTCTCAGCCATAGCCCTATTATCGAACATCCGTCCTCTCCAGTCAAGGGATAATTACCCAAGCCAGAATCCGAACAGATGTTTGCCCCGAACGCCTGATCGTGTTACCGTGCGTCTGGACCCGTGAGATGGCCTCCGATGGGGCCGCGGCCGCTGTCGGCCCACCGTCGGTCCACGACGAGGCCGAGGGCCTACGAGGAGGGCAACCGCATGAAGGACACGACATGAAGGACCTGACATGACAGACCTGACCGCCCGGCAGCGCCAGGTGCTCGAGTTCATCGACGGCGAGGTCCGCCGCCGCGGCTACCCCCCGAGCGTGCGGGAGATCGGCGAAGCCGTCGGGCTCTCCTCGAGCTCGACGGTGCACGCCCACCTCGCCGCCCTCCAGGACAAGGGCTACCTCGTCCGAGACCCCACCAAGCCCAGGGCCCTCGAGGTCCGGTTCGAGCCCGGGTCGGGCGCCGCGGTCGAGCGCCGGCCGGTCACGCACATCCCCCTCGTCGGCGACGTCGCCGCCGGCACCGGCGTGCTCGCGGCCGAGAACATCGAAGAGACCGTTCCCCTCCCCGAGGACTTCACCGGCCGGGGTCAGCTGTTCATGGTCCGCGTACGCGGCGACTCGATGATCGAGGCGGGCATCTTCGACGGCGATCACGTCGTCGTGCGCCAGCAGGACACGGCCGACCCGGGCGACATCGTGATCGCCGGCATCCCCGGTGAGGAGGCGACGGTCAAGACCTTCTCGCGCCGGCGGGGCAAGGTCGTCCTCAAGCCCGCCAACGAGACGATGGACGAGCTCGTCTACGACCCCGCCGACGTCGTGCTCTACGGCAAGGTCGTCACGGTCCTGCGCAAGCTCTAACCGAAACCGCCTACGGGTCGAGGTCGAGGAACCGCGCGAGCCCGGCGTAACCGAACTCGACCGATTCGCGCGTCACGCGCTCGTCGGCGGTGTGGGCGACGTCGGGATCACCGGGCCCGAAGTTCACGGCCGGGACTCCCCGGGCCGCGAAACGAGCGACGTCCGTCCAGCCCAGCTTCGGCTCGACCTCGACGTCGAGCATCTCGACGAACTCGGCGACGAGCGGGTGCCCCAGGTTGGGAGGCGCGGCGGGGGACGCGTTCAGGACGTCGACCCGGTCGGCACCGGTGAGGAGCTCTTCGACCTCGGCGCGGGCGTCGTCGACGGAGTAGCTCGGGGCGAAGCGGCGATTCACCACGATGCTGCACGAGTCGGGCACCACGTTGTTGGCGATCCCGCCCTCGATCCGCACCACCTGGAGCGACTGCCGGTACGCGAGGCCGTCGACCGTGACCGTCCCGGGATCATGGGCGGCGATCGCCGTCAGGGCAGGGGCGGCGGCATGGATCGCGTTGCGGCCCTTCCACGGTCGCGCCGAGTGCGCCCGCTCGCCGTCGAAGTGCGCTTCCAGATGCAGCGTGCCCTGACATCCGGCTTCGACCCGGCCGCCGCTGGGCTCGAGGAGCACGGCAAAGTCGCCCGCCAGCAGGTCGGCTCGATCCGCGAACACGTGGCGGAGGCCGTTGAACTCGTCCGCGATCTCCTCCCCCTCGTAGAAGGCGAGCGTGCAGTCGAAACGCGGCCGTCTGCCGGCGCTGATCTCCTCGGCGAGACGCAGGAGTACCGCCAGCCCGCCCTTCATGTCGGCGGAGCCGAGCCCGTGGAGCACGTCGCCGTCGAGGCGCGGGATCTCGTTGCCGTTCGCGGGGACCGTGTCCAGGTGACCGCCGAGCACGATCCGCCGCTCGTTCCCGAGCTCGGTCCGAGCGATCACCGTGTTCCCGACCCGGTCGAGCTCGAGCTTCGGGGCACGTTCGCGTAGGCGCCGCTCGACGGCGTTCGCCACGTCGCCTTCGTGCCGGCTGACCGACGGCACGGCGACGAGCGCCGCCGTCAGGGCCAGCAGGTCCCCGGCTGGCGCGTCGGCCAGGTCAGGAACCGACACCGTGCTCACGCAGGATCTCGTTGAGCTTGGCCTTGTCGGCGCGCTCGCCGGGCTCGAGCCGCCGGAGGATGAGCGCGCACGGAAGGCCGAACTCGCCTCCGGGGAAGTCCCGCTTCCTGATCGCCTGCACCACGATGCACCACGGTGGCACGACGCCCCGGCCGACCTCTTCGCCGCTCTCGGCATCGATGACCGGGATGGCCGGATTGAGGATCACGCCTTCGCCCAACACGCTGCCCTCACCGACGCGCGCACCTTGCGTGACCATGCATCGGCTCCCCACCATCGCGTCGTCCTCGACGATCACCGGCGCCGCCTGCGGCGGTTCCAACACGCCGCCGATGCCGACACCACCCGACAAGTGCACGCGTTCGCCGATCTGCGCGCACGAACCGACGGTCGCCCATGTGTCGACCATGGTCTCGGCACCGACGTGCGCGCCGATGTTGACGTACGACGGCATGAGGATCACGCCGGGCGCAAGGTACGAGCCCCAGCGAGCGGAGCCGCCGGGGACCACGCGCACGCGCGCCGACGGGTAGTCGTGCTTCAGGGGGAGCTTGTCGTGGAACTCGAACGGCCCGACTTCCATGACCGCGAGATCCTCGAGACGGAACAGCAGGAGGATCGCCTGCTTGAGCCATTCGTGCACGACGACGTCACCGCCGACGACCTCGGCGACCCGCGCTTCCCCCCGGTCGAGCAGGTCGATGGCCTCGTGCACGACGACACGCGCTTCGGTCTGGGGCATGACGGCGGCGAGGTCGTCCCGCCCCTCCCAGAGTCGTGTCACTTGCTCGGCGAGGTCGCTCACACGCGCTCCTTGCTCGCGAGGCGCTCGAACGCGAGCGCGAGCCGCTCGTCGGTCTGGGTGAGCGACAGCCGTACGTGCTCGGCGCCGCCGGGACCGTACAGGTCGCCGGCCGCCACGAGGAGCCCGTGCTCGGCGAGGCGGCGGGCGATCGCCCATCCGTCCTCCCCGCCGTCGGCGGCGCGCAGCCACAGGTAGAAGGTCGACGGACCGCCGTCGTGGACGAGGCCCCACGCGCCGAACGCCTCGAGGGCGTCCGCACGGCGGCGGGCGTATCGGTCCCGCTGCTCGTCGACGTGCGTGTCATCGGCGAGGGCCGCGGTCGCCGCGGCTTGCACGGGCGTGGGGGTCATGAGCCCGGCGTGCTTGCGCACCTCGCCGAGATACCCGACGAGCTCAGGGTCGCCGGCCACGAACCCGGCACGCAGCCCCGCCATGTTCGATCGCTTCGACAGCGAGTGGACGGCGAGCGCGCGTGCGAGGCCCGTGGCGAGCACGGTCGCGGGCTCGGTCGGCTCGCCGGCCTCGTCGTACGTGAACTCGGCGTAGCACTCGTCGCTCGCGACGATCACGCCGTACCTGCGCGCCCATTCGGCAACGGAACGAAGGTGTCGGGCGCCGCCCGACGAGCCCGTCGGGTTCCCCGGCTCGTTCAGCCAAAGCAGCAGGGCGCGTTCGGCGTCGGCCTCGGTCACATGGGAGAGGTCCGGGAGCCACTGGTCGTCGAGCGGGACCGGGACCGCCCGCAACCCGGCGAGCCTGGCGCCCATCTCATACGTCGGGTAGGCGACCCCGGGATACAACACCGTGTCGCGTGACGGGTCGCGCAGCGCGAGAAGACGCGGCAGCGACGCCACGAGCTCCTTCGTGCCGATGCAGGCGACGACGGCCTCAGGGGCCACGTCGACGCCGAACCGGCGCTCGATCCATGCCGCTGCGGCTCGCCGGTACGCAGGTGCGCCGATCGCCGCGGGATAGCCGGTCGCCTCGGCGGCAGCGTCGGCGAGCGCACGCCTTGCGACATCGGGCATGGGATCGACGGGCGTTCCCACGGAGCAGTCGACGATGCCTCCGGGCACGGCCTCGGCCAGCGCCCGCAGCTCGAGCAACCGATCGTGCGGATAGGGCGGTGGGACGAAACCGGGCGCGGCTGGGACAGACGAGCGCGGCGGCATGAACGCAGGTTATCCGGGCCCGTTCGCGGTGCCCGTGGAATCTCCGGTGTCCACGACGAACTCACGGAACCGGTTCACGTCCGACGCAGGGATGCGGGCACGGACCCGGGTCTCCCGATCGCCGTGGACCTCGACCAGCACATCGCCGTCGCGGTGCAACGCGGCGACGACATCGCCACGTTCGTACGGCACTGCCAACTCGACGACGGGATCAAGCATCCGCAGCCGGGCGGCGATCACCTCTTGAAGCTTCTCGATGCCCTCCCCCGTCGCTGCCGACACCGCCACCGCGCCCTCGTGCGACGCGACCATGTCGTCGACCACACCGGGATCGGCGACATCGACCTTGTTGACCACGAGGAGCTCCGGCCGATCGAAGGCGCCGATCTCCCGCAGCACGGTACCGACGGCCTCCACTTGCTGCTCTGCATCGGGCGCGCTCCCGTCGACGACGTGCACGAGCATGTCGACCTGCGCCACCTCCTCGAGCGTCGACTTGAACGCCTCGACCAGCTCGTGCGGGAGTCGGCGAACGAAACCGACCGTGTCGCTGACCAACGCCACCTCGCCGCCGGGCAACCGAAGCCGTCGGGTCGTGGGGTCGAGCGTCGAGAACAACCGGTCCTCGACGGCGACGTCGGCGCGCGTGAGCCGGTTGAGCAACGTGGATTTCCCGGCGTTCGTGTACCCGACGAGCGAGACGGTCGGAAGCTCGCGCCGGCGGCGCGCCTTCCGTTGCGTGGCCCGCGTCTTGGCCAGCCGCTCCAGCTCGGCCTCGAGCTTGTTCATGCGCCGCTGGATCCGTCGCCGGTCGACCTCGAGCTGGGTCTCTCCGGGGCCACGCGTGCCGATGCCGCCGGCCTGCTGGCTGAGCTCGATGCCGCGACCACGCAGTCGCGGGAGGCGGTAACGCAACTGCGCGAGCTCGACCTGGACCATGCCCTCCTGGCTGTGCGCGTGCTGGGCGAAGATGTCGAGGATCAGTGCGACGCGGTCGACGACGTCGCGCGCGAACTTCTTCTCGAGGTTGCGCTGCTGGGCCGGGGTGAGCTCGTCGTCGAACACCACCACGTCGATGTCGAGGCCGTCGGCGAGGCCCCGCAGCTCGTCCGCTTTGCCCGAGCCGATATAGGTCGCGGGGTCGGGAGTGTCACGCCGTTGGAGCACGGCTTCGACGGGTTCGGCGCCGGCGGTGTCGGTCAGCAGCCCGAGCTCGGACAGGCTCGCTTCGGCCTCGTCCAACGTCCGGGTGCCGGTGCCCGTGCCGACGAGAAGCGCGCGTTGCTTGGCAACGCCGAAGTCGACTTCGGTGGCGGTGAGCCG
>JALZAA010000144.1 GCA_030948625.1 Actinomycetota bacterium | reverse complement strand
TCCACCACGCGCAAGTTCGACAGCTCGTTCGGAAGCTGGTTCTCGTTCGGTCGTGCCGGCGCGCCCGAGGCGGCACCACCGGACTGGAAGACGGCGCTGTCCGTCCTGGTGGGCCTCTATCCGACCGTGGTGGTCCTCTCGCTCATCATCACCCGGCTGTGGTACGCCCCCTTCTGGAACGTCCTGCTGCTCGGCAACATCTTGTCGGTTTCCTTGCTGACGTGGGTCGTGATGCCCGTCGTGACCAGGGCGCTGCGGTTCTGGCTCACGCCTGCGCCCGACGCACCCCAACCGCGCACCGACGTGCTCGGCGTCGTGGCCTGCGCGGCGTTCCTAATCGGCATCGCCGGTGTGTTCTGGCTCGTGACCAGGGTGGTGTGGTACCTGCCCTGACACGACCTCAGGTTCCCGGCTGTTGGCCTCGGACGTGGTCGACGAGCCTGGCGACGCCGGTGTCGATGGCAACCTGCGGGGCCCAACCGAAACCTTGTTCCGAGGCTTCGAGCGACATCTTGCGAGCGTTCATCGCGTACTTGTCGGGCTCGTCGCTCTGCTCCACCGCCGTGCCGGGGACGAGCTCCGCGATCGTCGCTGCGATCTCGGAGAAGGTGGGATAGCCCGGTCCGGTCACGTTGAACGCATGGGTGCCGTCATTCACGAGCTTCTCGCGGGGAGCGGCGAGCGCGGCGCTTACCGCGGCGACAACGTCGTCGACATAGATCCACGGCAGCGGCAGGTCGCTCCCGTGGTGCAGCTCGATCGTGCCGGGACCGAGCGCCTGGAGAATCATCTCGGTGATGCCGCAGTACGTCTGCCGCCCCGGGCCGTAGACGATGGAGACCCGCAGCGCGACAGCGTCGATGCCCGCCTGTTCCACGTATGCCCGCATCATCGACTCGCTCGCCACCTTGGAGGAGCCGTACGGCTCGCTGGCGAGGAGCACCTGAGTCTCGGGGCATGGCGTTTCGATCGACTTCAGCTCCGCCGCCTCCCCGTAGGTCGAGCTCGAGGACATCAAGACGATCCGACCGGCCATGCCGACCTCGCGCGCGACTTCGAAGATGTTCGTGGTTCCGAGAACGTTCACTTCGGTCACCAGTGCGGGCTGCTCGTTCGCGACGTGCGGGCCGGAGATGCCACCGCAGTGGATGACCGAGTCGACGCCCCGATCGCCCATCAGGGTGCGCAAAGCATCCCGATCGCGCACGTCCAGCGTCTCAACTTGCCACGGCGTCTCGGTCTCGCCCGAGGCAACGTCGATGCCGATCACGTCGACGCCGCGACCTGACAGGTCGGTAGCAAGGGACATGCCGAGGAACCCGTTGATACCGGTCAAGAGCGTGGTCATGGTCGGCGGAGTGTAGCGATTGAGTCATTCGAAAATGCTTCCTTCACCTCCATGTCATGGCGGCGAACCGAGACCACCGGGCACTCGGCTTCGTCCGTAAGCTCGTGACATGAGCGACTCCCTGCCGCGCTGGATGCGGCGCATCCCGACGACGAGCGGGGAGGCCCCCGAGGCGATCCCGGCCGCGACAGTCGTTCTTCTGCGCGATGTTCCGACTGGCGGCGTCGAAGCGCTCATGGTCCGGCGCAACTCGAAGCTCGAGTTCGCGGGGGGAATGTGGGTGTTCCCGGGCGGTCGCGTCGACCCCGACGACATCCCCGAAGACGACGATGTCGTCGAAGCGGCCCGTCGCGCCGCGGTGCGAGAGGCACGCGAGGAAGCCGATCTCGTCGTCGACGCCGACGCGCTGGTCCCCTTTGCGCACTGGGTCCCGCCGCCGATCACCAAGAAGCGATTCGCGACGTGGTTCTTCCTCGGGCCCGCGCCGACCGGCGACGTCACCGTCGACATGGGCGAGATCCACGACCATCGGTGGATCGAGCCCGCGGACGCGCTCGCCCGGCGCGACGCCGAGGAGATCGAGCTCGCCCCGCCGACGTGGGTGACGCTCGACCGCTTGTCGCACTATCCCGACGTGGCCGCGGCGATCGCCGACGCGCACGCGCACGACCCCGACTTCTTCGAGACGCACATCGCGCGCGTCGAGGGCGGGGTCGCGGCGTTGTGGGAGGGCGACGCCGGCTACGACTCCAACGACGGCGACGTGCCCGGGCCGCGGCACCGGCTCTGGATGCTCCCGACCGGCTGGCGCTACGAGCGCACGTAGGAACGAGATGCGAGCGGTCCGACACACCCAGAACGGGATCGACGTCGTCGACGTCCCGAGGCCCGACGGCGCTGACGGGCGCGTCCGGGTACAGGTACGCGGCGCCGGGATCTGCGGCTCCGACGTCCACATGCTCACGTGGGGTCCGATGCCGGCCACGCTGGGGCACGAGATGGCGGGCCACCTCGACGACGGCACGCCCGTCGCTGTCTGGCCGTTGACGCCGTGCGGCGCGTGCGACCGCTGCACCGCCGGCGAGGTCAGCCAGTGCCGGCGCGCGACCTCGAGCCTCTACGGACTGGGTCGCGACGGCGGGATGGCCGACGAGCTCGCCGTCGAGGAGAGCTGTCTGGTGCCGCTGCCCGTCGGGCTCGACGTCGCGGACGCCGCGCTCGTCGAGCCGATCGCCTGCTCGGTGCACGCCCTGCGGCGGGCCGGAGTTCGCGGGGACGAGCGTGTCGCCGTCGTGGGTGGTGGAGCGATCGGGCTGGGTGCCGCCGCGGTGGCCCGCTGGATGGGCTGCGCCGTCGACGTCGCCGCCCGCCACCAAGCGCAGCAACAGGCCGCCGAGCGCATCGGCGCCGGCATCGGCCCCGGGGGGGAGTACGACGTCGTGGTCGACGCGGCGGGAACCGACGCCGCGATCGCGACGTGCTTCGAGTTGTTGCGACCCGGTGGCACCGTCGCGCTGGTCGCGAGCTACTGGGACCCGGTGCAGTTCCCCCAGTTCTTCACGCTGAAGGAGCCGATCGTCGTGGGCTCGAACATGCACGGCCACGACGAGAGCGGCCGCGACATGGACGCCGCCGCGCAACTGCTCGCCGACGTACCCGAGGTCGCGCCGGCGATCATTACGCACCGGTTCCCGCTCGACCGCGCCGCGGACGCGTTCTCCGTCGCCGCCGACCGCGCTGCGGGCGCGATCAAGGTGCTGCTCGAGCCGTAGCGGCCGCGCCCCGATCGACATACGGCAAGAGGCGGCGCGCCGAGAAGAACGCGAGGACCACGGCGACGAGCGCGCCGGCGGTGACGAGCACGGCGCGCACGCCCACGATGTCGGCGATGATGCCCATGAGGATCGTGCCGATCGGGAAGCCGGTCCCGAACGTCATCAGCCAGAGGCTCGTGATGCGGCCGCGGATGTGGTCGTCGGAGAGCGCCTGGATCGTGCTGTGGTCGATGGCGACGACGGTGACGTACGACGCGCCGAACGCGACCATGAACAACACGCCCACGAATAGGACGGGAGCGAGGCCCAACCCGACCACCGAGAGCGCAGTCAGCGCCAAACCCCCGGCGAGGAGGCGGCTCGGGGGCACGCGCTGGTCCAGCGAGCCGAGCGCGAACGCGATCGCGACCGCGCCCACACCGAACGAGCCGAGCAGCAGCCCGTACGCCTCCGAGCCGACGTGGAGCACCTCGACCGACAGCACGGGAATGAGCTGCACGACCGGCGCGGCGAGGAGGGCGAACGCCGCGTGGGTGGCGATCGCCACCTGTAGGCCGGGCTGGGCGCGGAGGTACCGGAGACTCTCCGTAAAGCCGGCGAACAGGCCGGGGCGCTCCTCGTGTATCGATGCCGGGGCGGCGTCGGCCGACGTCATCACGAGCAGGGCGATCAACACGAGCACGAAGCTCAGCGCGTTGATGAGGAAGCAGATGCCCGCGCCGACGAAGGCGATGAGGAGGCCGGCGACCATCGGACCGACGGCGCGAGCGACGTTGAACTGGACCGAGTTCAGCGTGACCGCGTTCTGGAGGAAGTCGCGTGGCACAAGGTCGGGCACGATCGACTGCCACGCCGGCACGTTCAACGCGATGAGCACGCCGCCGCCGAGCGACAGCGCGAACAGCACCCAGTACGAGCCGAGTCCCGCCTCCCAGAGACCCCACAGCGCGAAGGCCTGCACCATCAGCAGGGTCTGGGTGACGAGCAGCACGCGCCGCCGCGGGAAGCGGTCGGCCAGCAAGCCACCGAGCGGGCCGAGCACGAGGAGCGGCACGACAGTGATGAACGCGATGAATGTGACCTTGGCCGCGCTGTGGGTGGAGACAGCCACGACCCAGAGCAGCGCGGCGAGCTGCATGTTGTTGCCGATGCTCGAGCCGATGGCGCCGAACCAGAAGACACGGAAGTCGTGGAACGCGAGCGCCCGCATCGAGCGGGGGAGCGGACGCGTGAGATCGGGCTCGAGCGCCGGGGCGTTGGCGTCGAAGGCGGCGCCCGTCACGCGCGCAC
>JALZAA010000140.1 GCA_030948625.1 Actinomycetota bacterium | reverse complement strand
CGCGTGTCACCGGGCTCGCCTTCCCAGTGGTACGCGACCTGGTCGCCGTGGCCGGCGGCGACGTGGCGGTCGAGGCAGTTCGCGCTGACGTTCAGCGTGCCGCCCACGAACCACTTCGCGAACGGCAGGTCCCATTCGAGGATCGTGTGCCACTCGTCGACCCATTCGACGAGGTCGGCGGCCTGCCGCGCCCAGAAACCTTCGAAGTCGCGCTCGGCCTCGTCGTAGATCTCGGCGTCGACGATGCGCGCGTTCTTCTTGAACTCGGGCGGCGGGGGGAATGTGCGTCCCTCGGCGAGCAGCGCCTCGATGGTGGCCTCCGGCATCGTTCCCCCTCGCGCGATCGCCCTCTGCCCGAGTGCGGCATGAGGCTACCGTGCCGCTCGTGAACCGCACCGACCGGCTGTACGCCATCGCCGAGGTGCTGAGGGCAACGGCGCCGCGGGCGCGCACCGCGCGCGATCTCGCCGGGCGCTTCGAGGTGAGTGCGCGCACGATCGAGCGCGACATCTCCGCGCTCCAGCAGTCTGGCGTCCCGATCTGGGCCACTCCCGGCCCGGGCGGGGGGTACTCGGTCGATCCCGAGATGACGCTCCCGCCGCTCAACCTCACCGCCGACGAGGCAACGGCGATCGCCGTCGCGCTGGCGGCGAGCGGCCCGATCCCATTCGCTGACGCGGCGCGCGCTGCACTCCACAAGCTCGTGGCGGCGATGTCGACGACGAGCCGGGAAGGCGCCCGCGAGCTCGTCGGTCGCATTCACCTCTTACAGCAGCGCGGGCAGCTGGAAACGACTCCCGTGGTGCGGGCGGTGGAGACCGCGGTCACCCGGCGCAAGGTGCTCGAGCTCGACTACGTCGACCGCAGCGGCCAGCGCACCGAACAGCGCTCCGTCGAGCCGTACGGCCTCGCCGGGTCCCAGGACCACTGGTACCTGATGGCGTGGTGCCGCTTGCGGGACGGCGGGCGGACATTCCGCCTTGACCGCATCGAAGGCGCGCACGTCACCGATGAGGCGGCCCCGGAACGACAGTTGCAGGAGGTCGCCGGAGACATCGCCGCCTACGCGCGGGGTGCCAGCCTCGACGAGTGAGACGCGCGTCACGCCGCGGCGCTCCGAAATCCCGACAGGAGGTTGTCGCCGCGCCGTCGCACCCTGCGTGTGTCAACCGATGACACACGACACAGGAGGATCGACATGGGAGCCCCCGTGGTGTGGTTCGAGGTCGCCGGGCGCGACTTCGACCAGCTTTCGAAGTTCTACAGCGAGCTGTTCCACTGGAAGGTCAACGCCGACAACCCAACCGGCTACGGCATGGTCGACACCGACGGCGGCGGAGGGATCCAGGGCGGCATCTTCGCGGCCGGCGACACGGAGTACGTGTCGTTCTACGTGCAGGTGCCCGATCTCGAAGCGCGGCTGAAGCGGGCCGAGAATCTCGGCGCCAAGGTGCTGCAACCGCCGACGCCCACCGCCCCCGAGGGTCCGACGATCGCGATGATCTCCGACCCGGAAGGCCACCGCATCGGCGTTCTGCAAGAGCCGAGCTGAGCTGATCCGCCCCGGCGCGCGGTTCCCCCCGCCGCGCGCCGGTCTCGGGCGGTACGGTGCGCGCGGCGACGGCGGCTTCGCCGACCGTCGACGCAAAGCCGGAGCCTGCGACGGCGACAGGAGGAGCGGTGCAGCGCTGGCGCATCGGTGAGTCGGTCATCACGCGAGTGCCCGACGAGAACTTCGAGCTCGTGGTGCCGCAGGACGAGCGAACGACGTCCGTGCTGCGGTCGCAGGCTTCGTGGTTGGCGCCACATTTCCTCACCGACGCCGGCGAGCTCCGGGTGGGCACGTCGGCATTGGCGATCGATACACCAGGTGCGCGCGTCGTGGTGGACCCGTGGCTCGCGTTCGACGACCCTGACCGGACCGCTCCCGATGCGCGAGCGCGCATCGACCGACTGCTCGGGAGCCTCGCCGACGCCGGCTTTGCGCCGGAGACGGTCGATGTCGTCGTGAACACGCACATCGACGGCGTGGGTGCCAACACCCGTCCGATCGACGGTGCGGAGGTGCCGGCGTTCCCCAACGCCCGCTATGTGATCGCGCCCGAGGAGATCAGTGCGCTACGGGCCGGGCGGCTCCCGGGCGCCGAGCCGCTCGAGGTGCTGGCCGCCGAGGGGCTCCTCGATCACCCCAACGCCAACCCCGACGGGCGTGTCGCAGGCGATGTGCACGTCGAGCCGGGCCCGGGTCATTCACCTGGCCATCACGTCGTTCGGATCGGTGCCGGCGGCGGCGGTGCCGTCGTCGTCGGCCATCTGTTCCTTCATCCCGCGCAGGTCTTCTCACCCGAGCCGCGCGCCGGTCTCGACGAGGACATCTCGCTTGCGGGCGAGACCCGCTCCGATCTGCTGGCGCGCGCGGCGGAGCAGAAGACGCTCGTGATCGGCCCGCTGTGGGCGTCGCCCGGCGCCGGGACCGTCGTCCCTGCCGACGAGCCGGCGCGGTGGCGTTTGGAGCCCGCGAAGGCGGCGGCCTTGCCGACCGCCTGAGCAGGAGCCGGAGCTCGCGACGGCGACCGGGTGGGCCCGAGCGTTAACCGGTGAACGTCGGTGTGGTCTCCACTGGCGGCGCGGGGGTCGGTGCCGGGCACGGGGTGAAGGCCACGTCGCTGGGTGCAGAGGCGACGGAGACATCTTGGTCGGAGGCGGTCCTCGTCGCGACGTCGATGGTGGTGACGTCACCACCGTCGAGGTTGGCGGTGTAGGCCAGCACGCCGTCGGGGCTGATCGCCACCGCGATCGGGCTCTTGTCGGTCGTGATCTCGTTCGGGTCCTTCGTCCTGGTGGCGACGTCAATCGTCGACACATAGGCGGTGCCACCATCGTTGAAGAAGTTGGTCACGAAGACGGTCTTGCCGTCGGGTGTGACCGCCACTCCCGCCGGACGCTGGAAGCCGCTGATGTCGGTCGGGTCCTTGGTGCGCGTCGCGACGTCGATCGTCGACACCTTCCCGCTCTTGCTCGGATCCGGATTCGGATCCCCCCCGTCGCGGTTGGCCACGTACGCGGTCTTGCCGTCCGGCGTGAACGCGATGCCGTCGGGGTTCGTCCCGACGGTGATGTCGATCGGGTTCTTGGTCCGAGTCGCGACATCGATCGTCGAAACCGAGTTGGCTTCGAAGTTCGTGACCCAGGCCTGCTGGCCGTCCGGCGTGATCGCCACCCGTTCCGGCGTCTTGCCGACCCCGATGTCGGTCCCTTGCTTCGTGCGGGTCGCGACGTCGATGGTCGACACGGTGTTGTCGGTGCCGTTCGTGACGAACGCCGTCTTGCCGTCCGGAGTGATAGCGACGTCGTTGGGCGACGCGCCGACGGGAATATTGGAAGGACTCAGGGTCCTGGTCGCTACGTCGATGGTCGCGACCGCGTTCAGACCAGTGAGGACGACAAACGCCGTCTTGCCGTCCGGTGTGATCGCGACGGCGGCGGCGAACGTGCTCGTCGACGGGAACAGGATGTCGTTCGGGTCCCTGGTCCTTGTCGGAGCATCGATCGTCGACACCCGGTCCTCACCCCCGGCCGGTACGTAAGCCGTCGTCTGGCAGACCGTCGCCCGCCCGTCCGGCGTCTGCGCGTGGCTCGCCAGCGACGCGCCGGGCCGGACGAGCACCGCACCGGTCGACACACACGACAAAAACGCCAAACCGGCCGCCCAACGCCTCATCGCATCCTCCGAAGCCACCCCACCAGAAGTCACCGCGACGTCTGGCCCGGGCAAGCTACTGAAATCGGACCAAACGGTCCAACCACGCCGCTAGCGGCGTTCCGTCACGCCCTTGGCGAACACGAACACGTTGTGGGCGCCGAGGCCGGACGGGTCGGTGAGCGCGGCGGCTTCGCTCACGCGGCTGCGCGCGGCCATGGCGTCGAGGTCGCCCAGTGCGGCGCGTTCGCGCCACACGCGGCGAGCCTCGTCGACGAGCTGATCGATCCCCAGGTCGGCGAGCCATCGCGCCTGCGTCGTGGTCGCGAGCAGGCGGAAGCCGGCCCGGCGGGCGTGGGTCACGAGGTGCTCGGACGGCACGTCGTAGGTGATGTCCTGGCTGCCCGGGTCGGCGAGCGGCGCCGCGCCGCGTTGATGGCCGCGGTACGTACGCAGCCACTGCCCGTGCTCGCGCTGGGCCAGTGACGCCGCCGAGTCGGCGAAGTCGACGACGACGAGGAAGCCCCGGCGCAGGACGTGGCCGCACGCCGCGAGCCAATCCGCGGTGGCGGTGGGGACGGGAAGTCGAGAGCCGGCGGCGATGTCGGCGCCGGCGGCCACCTCATCCGCGGCGCCGGCGACGTCGAGGGCGGCGGGCACCGCGACCTCCACGAAGCCGCTGTCGTCCGCGCCGACCCGGATCTCGGACCATCCCTCTCCCGCCCGTTCGACGATTCGGAACGGCAGGTTGTCGAGCAGCTCGTTGGCGATCACCACGCCCGCCGGGACCTCGAGCGCGGGCAATTCGCCGAGGGCGGTGACGATGGGCCCGACGCCCGTGATCGGGCGCGGCGCGTCGTCGGGCTCGATGCGCACGGCGGGCCCCAGCGCCCGATCCGCGGGCTCGATCGCGAGGAGCTCGCGCTGCGAGGCACGCAAGGCCGCGGACCGCTCGACGAGCACGTAGCGCAACGCGCGTGCGCACACCGGTTGTGCGCGGAGGACGTCTGCCGCGAGGCGTCCCCGCCCCGCGCCCGCGTCGACCACGACGAACGGATCCGGGCGCCCGAGGTCGGCCCAGGCCTGGTCGAGGTAGCGGGCGACCAGCGCGCCGTACAGCGCGCCGACCTCCGGGCTCGTGACGAAGTCGCGCCCGGCGCGGCCCGCGCCCGCGCCCCCGGCGAAGAACCCGCCGTCCTCGTCGTACAGGGCGGCGTCGACGAAGCGGTCGAACGGGATCGGCCCCTCGCGCCGGATGCGCTCGGCGATGCGCTCGGCAAGGTCGGCCATGCGCCCGCGCCCGGTCAGCCCGGGAAGGCGACCTCGCCGATGCGGGCGAACAGCTGCGGATAGACGCCGATGACGACCACCACGGCCGCGGACAAGCCGAGCGCGACCGCCAGCGCGGGAGGCGTGGAGTCCGGGACGGACTCGACGCCGGCCTCGGACGGGTCCCGGAACCACATACGCCGTGCGACGGCCGTGTAATAGAAGAGCGCGATCACGGAGTTCACTGCGGCGATGACGCCGAGCGTGTAGCCGGCCGCGGTTCCGCCGGCGAAGATGGCCCGGAACATCACGAACTTGGCGAACCATCCCGCCAACGGCGGTATCCCCGCCAGCGAGAACAGGAACGCCGACATGAGCAAGGCGAGCACCGGCGCCGTCTGGCCGAGCCCGGAGTACGAGGCGATCTCGCCCGAACGGGTCCGGCGCGCCACCGCGATCACGACCCCGAACGCGCCGAGGTTCATCGCGCCGTAGATGAGCAGGTAAATGACAACCGCCTCGAACGCGGACCGCGACGCGTTGCCTTCCGCCGCCACCGCCAGCGGAGCCAGGATGAACCCACCCTGCGCGATCGACGAGTACGCCAGCATCCGGACGATGTTCGTCTGGCGCAGCGCGGTCAGGTTGCCGAGCGTCATCGACCCTGCCGCCAGCGCCCACAGGATCGGCTGCCACGCCTGCTCCGTCCGGAAGAACCCGAAGTAGATGAGGCTCAGGATGGCAACGAAGCCGCCGGCCTTCGATGCCACCGAGAGGAAAGCGGTGACGGGAGTCGGCGCGCCCTCGTACGTGTCGGGCGCCCAGAAGTGGAAGGGCACGGCGCTGATCTTGAAGGCGAACCCGACGAGCGTGAGGAAGATCGCCACCGCGAACAGGGGCGGGAGGTTGGCGCCGCTGGCGTACGCGCCGATCTTGCTGAGCAGTGTGGAACCCGACAAGCCGAAGATCAGTGACATGCCGTACAGCATCACGGCCGACGACAGGACGCCGAACAGGTAGTACTTGATCGCCGCCTCGTTGGACTTGGTGTCGTGCTTTCGCCACCCCGCCAGCACGTAGGTCGGCACCGAGATCAGCTCGAGGGCGACGAAGATCGAGATGAGGTCGCGCGCCGAGGCCATCACGACCATTCCCAGCACCGAGCTCAGAAGCAGGAAGTAGTACTCGCCCTGGTAGTAGTCGCCTTCTCCGATGTAGTCGACGGACACCAGCAGCGTGACGTACGCCACCAGGAGGAAGAACCCCTTGAGCGCGAGCGCATAGTCGTCGACGACGAACGCCCCGCCGAAGAGCGAACGCGTCGTGCCGTCGACGGCGAGGGTCAGGATCGGCACAAGCGCCGCGAGCACGCCGATCGTGGCCAGGCGCGACGTCTGGAACCGTTCCCGGTCGCTGAAGAAGAAGTCGGCGACGAGGACGACGACGATCGTCCCCGTCAGGATCAGCTCGGGCGCGAGCGCGTGGTAGTCGAACCGGGGGGTCACGGGATCGCGGGTCCCGTCGTCGTCGAAGTGGTGGTCGAAGGCGCTCTCATCCGATGACCTTCGCTACGCCGTTGGCGAGACTCGACACGGCGGGGTCCGTGATGCGGAAGATGAGGTTCGGGTAGATGCCGAGCGCCAAGATGAGAAGGAGGAGCGGCACCCACGCGATCCACTCGGGACCGTGCACGTCGTGGACGTGCGCCTTCTGAAATTCGGCCTTGACCGTCCCGAACGCCACCCGCTGGAACATCCACAGCAGGTAGCCGGCCGCGAGCACGGTGCCGATGGCGGAGACGACCATGAAGACGCGGAACGTGATGTCGGAGATGCCGGCCGCGGGGTTGTAGGCAGAGAGGATCGCGGGGAACTCGCCCCAGAAGCCTGCGAGACCGGGCAGCCCGAGCGACGCCATCACGCAGAACCCGAAGATCCAGGCGAGCCTCGGGACCTGCACGAGCATCCCGCCGAGCCTGCTCATCTCCCGGGTCCCGTAGCGCTCCTGCACCGACCCGGCGAGGAAGAACAGCATGCCGGTGATGAGACCGTGGGCGACCATCCCGAAGATGGCGGCGTTGATGCCGAAGTTGGTGAGCGTCGCGATGCCGAGCATCACGAAGCCCATGTGCGACACGGACGAGAACGCGATCAGGCGTTTCATGTCCCGTTGCGCGAGGCAACACAACGCCCCGTAGATGATCCCGATCACCGCCAGCAACCCGATCCACGGCGCCCAGTCGCGGGCCGCCTGGGGCAGGATCGGAAGCGCGATCCGGATGAACCCGTACGTGCCCAGCTTCAGGAGGATGGCCGCCAGCAGCACAGACCCGACGGTCGGCGCCTCGGTATGGGCGTCCGGAAGCCACGTATGGAACGGGAACATGGGCACCTTGATGGCGAACCCGAGGAACAGCCCCACGAAAACCAGGCTCTGCACGCCCGACGAGAGCCCGGATCCGCCGAGCGCGGCGAGCCTCGGGATGTCGAAGGTCTGCTGGTCGGAGAGGAAGAACAGCGCCAGGAACGACAGGAGCATGAGCGCCGAGCCGAACAGCGTGAACAGGAAGAACTTGATCGACGCGTACTCACGGTTCGGCCCGCCCCAGACGCCGATCATGAAGAACATCGGCAACAGGACGAGCTCGAAGAAGATGAAGAAGAGGATGAGGTCCTGGGCGCAGAACGTGCCGTTCATGCCCGTCTCGAGCAGCAGGATCAGCCCGAGAAACGCCTTGGGGTTGTACGGCTCGGGAAAGTGGTTCCAGGAGTAGATGACGCACATCACCGTGATGACCATCGTCAGCAGCAGGAGCGGCAACGCGATGCCGTCGATGCCCATGTGGTAACGACTGTTGATGACGTCGATCCACGACTTGTTGACGTCGTACTGGAGACGCCCCGTCATGTCGAAGTCGAAGCGCGCGAGCAGCGCGATGCCGACACCGAGCGTCGCCAGCGTCGTCATCAGCGCCGTGACCTTGACGGCGAGCTCTTGTGCGCGGGGGATGGCGAGCACGATCACCATGCCCACTGCCGGCAGGAAGACCGCCAGGGTCAGTCCCCACGAGTCGAACCAGTCCAAGGTTCCTCTCCTCTTTCTGTCGTACTAGTAGACGATCCAGAGCGCGAGGCTCAGGGCCGCGACGGCGGCGAACAGCGTCAGCGCGTAGCGCTGCACTCGGCCTGATTGGACGTACCTCAGCAGGCCGCCGGTCTCACCGGCAGCCTCCGCGATCCCGTTGACGGCGCCGTCGACGACCCGCTGGTCGACGACGTCGTACGCGACCCGCCCCAATCGTGCGACGCCGCGAGCTACCCCGTTCACCGCTCCGTCGATCACGCGCTGATCGAACCAGTAGGTCGCGCGGGCGACGGGGCCCTTGATGCCTCCGACGATCACCTTCTCGTAGAGGTCGTCGAGGTAGAGCTTCCTCTCGAGAAGGCGGTATCCGGCGCGGGCCAGCGGGTTGCGCTGTGTGAGCCCGCGGAGCGCACCGAGCTCCTCGCGCTGGAACCAGAAGTACGCGGCGACGCCGATGCCGATCGCTGCGATCGACACCGAGAGCACCGCCTTGACCGCCTCGAAGTCGGCATGCTCTAACGCCGGGAGGGCGACACCCGCCTCGAACCAGTCCTTGAACTTCTCGATGCCGAATGCGCCCGCATTCGTGAAGCCGGCCAGCACCGACAACCCCGCCAACACGACGAGAGGCACGGTGATCGCCGGCGGCGACTCGTGCGGCTCCCCGTGCCCGCGGAACTCGCCGAAGAACGTGAGGTAGACGCACCGGGTCATGTACGCGGCGGTGAGGAACGCGCCGGCCAGACCCACGTACAGGAAGAAGTCGAACCCGGTCCGGCCCGCCGTGACCAGGATCTCGTCCTTCGACCAGAAACCCGCGAGCGGGAAGATGCCGGCGAGGGCGAGGGACCCGATCACGAACGTCACGAAGGTGATCGGCATGTACTTGCGGAGCCCGCCCATGTCGTCCTTCATGTCGAAGCTGTGGTGGGAGCCGGAGTGACTGACGGATCCCGCTCCGAGGAACAGCAGCGCCTTGAAGAACGCGTGCGTGAACAAGTGGAAGATCGCCGCGACCCACGCGCCGATCCCCAGCGCCATGACCATGTAGCCGAGCTGGCTGATCGTCGAGTACGCGAGCACCTTCTTGATGTCGCGTTGCACGAACGCGAGGGCCGCTCCGACGAGGATCGTGACGCCGCCGATGATCGCCATCGCGTTCAAGCCGCCGTCGCCGATGGACAAGCCGCTGAAGAAGACGGGGTAGAGACGGGCGCCCAAGTACACACCGGCGACCACCATCGTGGCGGCGTGGATGAGCGCCGACACAGGGGTCGGCCCCGCCATGGCGTCGGGCAGCCAGGTATGCAACGGGAACTGGCCGCTCTTGCCGATGATGCCGATCAACAGGCACGACGCCGCCACGACCAGCAGCGTGTGGCTGACCCCGCCGCCGAGCACCTTGCCGTTGATCCCCGCGATGTCGAAGGTCCCGGCACCGAAGAACAGGATGATGATGCCGATCATGAGGCCGACGTCACCCGTGCGGGTCGTGAGGAACGCCTTGACGGCGGCGTCCGAGTTCGGCCTCTCCTCCCACCAGTGCCCGATGAGCACGAACGAGCACAGCCCGACGAGCTCCCAGCCCACCAGCAACTGGAGAGTGTTGTCTGACACGACCAGCAGCAGCATCGACGCCGTGAAGAGGTTGAGCAGAGCGAAGTAGTGCGTGAACCGGCGGTCGCCTTCCATGTACTTCGTCGAGTACACGTGCACGAGGAGCGACACGAGGGTGACCATGAACAGCATCATCACGGCGAGGCCGTCGACGTGGATGCCGACGCCGAAGTTCACGCGGCCGTTCTCCCACCACGTGAAGCTCCGGTTGACGGCGGCGACGCCACCTTCCTGCGTGGGGAGCAGCGCGCGGCCGAAGCCGCGGAGCGCGCCGTGCGCAGGCGCGTCTTCGACGCGCTGGATCCACTGGACCAGCGTGATGCAGGCGAGCACGAACGACGCGCCCACCGAGGCGACGGCGATCTCGGCGCCCTTGCGCGGGAGGTGCTTCCCGAACAGCAGGACGGCAACGAATCCCAGCGCGGGCAACAGCGGGATGATCCAGGCGTTCCGCAGCATGTGCCCGTCAGCCCTTCAGCTGGTCGACGCGGTCGAGGTCGGGACTGTGCAGGTTCCTGTAGATGAGGAGGACGATCGCCAGGCCCACGCCCACTTCGGCGGCGGCGATCGTGATCACGAACAAGGCGAAGACCTGGCCCGAGATGTTCCTCGTGAACGCGGAGAACGCGAC
>JALZAA010000117.1 GCA_030948625.1 Actinomycetota bacterium | reverse complement strand
CGAGGTACGAGTACCAGAACAAGGGCCCGGTATACGACCAACGGTTCCACGCCTTGTACGCCTCGGTGAGGTACTCCGCCAGATAGTCCACCGAGTTGCCGAGCGCCGTCGGCGCGCCCATCTCGGTACCCCAGATCTTCTTGCCGCCGTCGCCGCGCTTGGTCATGACGTCGTGCAGCCGCGGGGTGACGCCCGCGAACGCGTTCTCGTTGTGATCGTCGACGGGGTACAGCGGGAGGTGCGGATAGTTCGACGGGTGGTGACCGACGGCGTCGAAGTGCCCGCGGCCGCCGGCGCGGTAGATGCCCTCGAGGAACGTGACCGGCGCGATCGACGATCCGTCGGCGTCGTCCGGCGCCGGGGACAAGCCGCCCGTGACGACCGTGGCACCCGGGTCGGCGGCCTTGACGGTGTCGTACGTCGCCGCGAGCAGGGCCGTACAGGCGGCAGGGTCAGGCCTCGGCGACCAGAACCCGCAAGTTCGGCTCGTTCCAGACCTCCCACGCGTGCACGCCGCGGGGCGCGTAGCGCTCGACCGCGGCGCGTGCGAACGCGGCGAAGGTGGCGTTGTCGCTCGGCGGCTGGTGGTCCGACGTACCGGCGGGGCGAGCCCACGCCGGCGTGTAGGCAACGAGGCCCAGCACGTCGAGCGTGCACGACTGCGCCGTGTCGACAATCCGGTCGACCACCGACCAGTCGAGCGTGCCGGGATCGCGCCCGATGAACGACCAATCGAAGTCGAGGCGCAGATAGCGGGCCCCGGCGGCGGCAATGCCGGCGATCTCGCGCTGGAGCGCGTCCGCGCCGGCGGTTGGCTCGGGCACGTGACGTCCGCGACCGGTCTCGGGACCCCCGTCGAACGTGCGGGCGTGGCCGAGGGCGCGGGCGAGGACGAGGGCGACGACTCCCCGCCGCGTCCGACGAACAACACGACCGCTCCTAGCGCCGGGCGATGACGATCGGAAGGATCCACACCGCCCGCTACCGCATGCTGTGACGCTCGGCGCCAATTACTCCCCGTGGAGGACAGCGAGGATGTTGCCGGCGGGGTCCTTGAACCACGCGATGTCCGGACCCTCGCCGCGCGCGATGCCCTTCTCGTCCTGGCTGAGGTTCCCGTACCTTTCGAACTGCACGCCACGTGCGGCGAGCTCGTCGACGGCCTTGTCGATGTCATCCACCGGGAAGTTGAGGATCGTGTAGTCGGCGGGTGTGTGGTCGGGTTTCGGGTACACCAGCGTGGGCCGCTCGCCGGCGAGATGCAGCGTCATCAGGCCGTACTCCACGGACGTCTTCAGGCCAAGTGTGCCGCCGTAGAACTCGCGGGCCGTGTTGATGTCGTCCACCGCGAACCCGCTGAACGCCTTCGTGTCTGCGAACATCGTCTTCTCCTCTCCTTCGGAGCGCTCGCGATATATAGACCGCCGAGCGGCCGGAAAGTGATCGCTCCCCGCGAAGGCGTCCGCAGCGAGGCGGGCTGCGAGGAGGCGTCAAATGGCGCTTTGCCGGAAAGGGCAGGAGGTGGCTCCATCGGCGCGCGCGTAGCGTCATTGCGTGCGGCTCGGCGAGACGATCTGGCGCGACACCGCGGACAGCGCGGTCCTGGCCGCGCTCGGGCCCGGGACACCGTCCGAGCTCGACCGCCGGCCCGATGTGCTCGTGGTCGGCGGCGGCATCGTTGGCTTGGCGACGGCCGCCTTTTGCACGCGGGCCGGACTGGGTCGCGTCGTGCTCATCGAACGTGACCGGCTGGCAGCGGGTGCGTCGGGCGGGGCGGCAGCGTTGCTCACGCCGGAGGCGCACGTGTGGACGGACCCGCCTCCATTCGTCGAGCTCGGTCGCCGGAGCCTTCGACTGTTGCGCGCGCTCGACAACGAGTGGGACGGCGCGCTCGGAGTCGAACCCCTCCAGTGGCTCGTCGCGCTACCCCGGGCCATCCCGCGCGACACCGACCTCGGCGCGCTCGTCGACGTGCTCGACCCCGACGCGGCGCGCGCGGCCGAGCCCGAGCTGGGCGACGTGCCCGGCGCGCTGCGCATCCGGGAGCAGGGCCGCGTCAACCCGCTCCATCTGGCCGCCGCGCTCGCAACGCGCGCAGGCACCGTGGCGACCGGGGTCGAGATGCTCAGCACGACCGCGTCGGAGGGACGGGTCAGCGCCGTGCACACGACGCACGGCGATTTCCGTCCCGGCGCAGTCGTGTTCGCCACCGGGCTTGCGCCCGAGTTGGGACTCGACGGCCTCAACGTGCCGCAGAGGTGGATCAAGGGCCACCTGCTCGCGACCGAACCCGCGCCCTTTCGGCTGCGGGCCGCGATCGCCGCCGTCGAGGGGTTGGTGCTGCAGGTACCCGGGGGCGAGATCATCGCCGGCGGGACGCTCGACGAGGGTGACGATGATCCTGCCGTGCGCGAGGACGTGATCGACCTCATCCGCAACTCGCTCGCCGCGCTCCTGCCCCGTACCGCCGACCTCGCAGTCCAAAACGCCTGGTGCTGCTTCCGTCCCGCGACCGCCGACGAGCAACCGGTCATCGATCGGCTCCCCGGCCTCGACAACGCGTGGGTGACGTGCGGGCACTTCCGCACCGGGATCCTCATGGCCGCCGCCACGGGCGACGCGCTCTCCCGCTGGATCGCCGACGGGCGAAGGCCCGACGGGATCGGTGACTTCGGCCTGGCCCGGTTCGGCCCCTGAGCCGGCTCGTGCCCCAAGTCACCTTGACCGGCCGGCGGCTTCGTGGTGACATACCGGCAGCCTGTATGTGTCATTCGCGTGTACCCGAACGAGAGGGGCTCCTGCCATGACGACCCTGGACCGCGCCGAGACGTCCGCCGCATTCGTCGCCGAGCTCGACAACTTCGGTCAGCTGATCGCATCGCTGGACGAAGCTGCGCTCGACACCCCGACCCGCTGTGCCGGCTGGACCGTCCGCGACGTCGCCGGCCACATGGTCGGCCAGATGACCGACGTGGTGGAAGGCCGCCTCGACGGACTGGGCTCGCCCGAGGTCACGGAGCGCCAGGCAAAGGAGCGCGCCGGCCGTTCCGGCAAGGAGTTGGCTGCCGAGCTCGCCGAGGGACGCACTCGGGGGACGGAGATGCTGGCCCTGTTCGACGACGCGGCGTGGAACGCGCCCGTCGCCTCTGACTTCACCGGGACACTCGGCGACGGGATCCTCGCGCTGTATTTCGACGCCTACCTCCACGCCGACGACATCCGCGCCGCGCTCGCGATGCCGTCGGCGCGCGGCGAGGGCGTGGGCGCGTCGGTACACCACGTCGCCGACGCACTCGAGGCGAAGCCCTGGGGACCAGCGACCCTGGCGCTCGACGGCGTGGACGTCATCGACATCCGGGGCGGCGGGGACAAGGTCACTGGTGACCCGCTCGAGTTCGTGCTCGTGGGGACGGGCCGCGCCGACCCGTCCGCGTTGGGACTCGACGAAAGCGTCAACATCTACGGGTGACCAGTCGGAAGGCGGAGCAGAGCGATGCCACGCGGAGCTCGTTGCTCCGCGTGGCGCGCGAACTGTTCACCGAGCAGGGATACGCGGCGACGTCGACGACCGAGATCGCAGACCGCGCCGGGGTCACGCGGGGCGCGCTGTACCACCACTTCGCGGCGAAGGACGATCTCTTCCGCGCCGTCTTCGAGGAGCTCGAAGCGGAGGTCGCCAACCACGTGGCACGCGAGGCGCTCGTCGGCGCTGACCCGCTCGAGCAGCTGCGCCTCGGGAGCCGCGCGTTCCTCGACGCGTGTGTCGATCCTGCCGTGCAGCGCATCGTGCTGCTCGAAGGGCCCGGGGTGCTCGGCTGGGAGACGTGGCAGGAGATCGAGGAGCGTTACGGCTACGGGCTCGTCGCCGGCGGCGTCGAAGCGGTGATCGCGGCCGGGCTCGTCGATGCGCAGCCTGTCGGTCCGCTCGCGCACGTGCTCTTCGGCGCGCTGTCGCAAGCAGGGCTGATGGTCGCAAGGGCCGACGATGCCGGGTCGGCCCGAAGCGACATGGAGGCGGCGATGGACCGTCTCCTCGACGGGTTACGGGCTTCGAAGACCTAGGCCTTCCCGCCACTCCTCAGTGTTCTGGATTCGTGCGCACAGTCACGCGCGCGCCAGTTGCCTCCTCCAGGTCGACGTAGCCGCTGTCGTCCTCGAAGCGACGGCTCTGGAGGTTGAGCAGCCGGACCGGCTCGTCGCCG
>JALZAA010000107.1 GCA_030948625.1 Actinomycetota bacterium | reverse complement strand
CCAGTGTGGCACGCGGAAAATAAAATAGAAAGCGGCGGGCTTTGCACGACCAACCCGCACAGCGGTGGCGTTCTCGTGCACGTCGACGACACGGGATTCACGGTCCAGCCCCTCGACCCGAACAGCGCATGTACTCCGACGACGGTGGCCGCGCACATGCTCTACGAAAACGCCGACCCGTTCCGGATGAGGGAACCGTCCGGCACCCTGGACACGTCGCAGGCCACCTACCGGGCCGTCGACGACCACACCGTGCGCGTCGAGGGATCCAGATTCGAAGCCGCGACCCAGCACACCATCAAGCTCGAAGGCAGTGCGATCGCCGGCTACGAGACGATCGCACTCGTGGGCATACGAGACCCCGATGTCCTCGACGAAATAGACACCTGGATCGAAACCCTCGACACGGTCCTCACCGATCGCGTCCACGCCCTCCTCGATCTCGACCGCACCGACTACGCCACTCAGGTCAGCGCGTACGGGCACAACGCCGTCCTCGGCGCACTCGATCCCGACACGGCGACACCACGCGAGGTCGGCATCCTGTTCAAAGCCCGCGCCCGCGACCAGGCCACGGCCACCGCCATCGCCAAGATCGCCAACCCGTTGCTGTTGCACCTACCCCTTGGCGCCGCGAACCACCTACCGAGCTTCGCGTTCGCGACCTCACCGCCGGAGATCGAACGCGGTGCCGCGTACGAGTTCGTTCTCAACCACACGATCGACGTCAGCAACCCCGTGGAACTGTTCCGCACCGAAACGATCGCGGTGAACCATGCGTGAAGCCCAAACGCTCCAAGACGTCGCAGACCTCGTCCGCTCAAAAAACGCCGGGCCATTCTGGATGACTCTCGACATCTTCTTGGCCACCGACGCGGACTATCAGCGCGTCGCCGCTCCCGGCATCCTCGAACGGCGCAAGATCGCCGACCTCTACCGAGTACCGCCTGACGACGTTCGCATCTTCCACCTACCCGACCTTCGAGCCATCAAGATCTCGTTTCCCCGCCCTGTGGTCCAAGGTTCCTTCACCGACCGCGATATCCACGCCGGGCAACAGCACATTCCCCTCGCCCAACTCGCGATCGACCACGTGCGCTGAGGGCACGCGTCTAGAAGTCAGCTGGTGGCGGGCTGGAATGTCGTGGTGATGGGTGTGCCGCTGCGGACCGCGAGGGTCACCGGCGTTCGCTCGGCGATGTCCGCTAGGCGATCGCGTTGCTCGGGAGGTAGGTCGACCGGCACGGTGATCGTTCGCTTGATTGCACCTTGGCCGTCGTCGTCGACGTCGTAGCGGACGTCGACCTCGATGGTCGTGAGGCCCCAGCCTTTGCGTTCCGCGTACATGCGCAGAGTCATCGCCGTACATGCGGCCAAGCCGCTGACGAAGAGCCCGAACGGGGTGGGCCCGAGATCGCCGCCGCCGCCGAGAGCAGGTTCGTCGGCGACGAGCTCGTGCGTGCCGACGTGCAGGTCGACCCGGAACGCGGGTGCCGTCGAGCCGGTCGAGCCGACCGCGTTGGCGACGTGACGAATGGTCGTCACCGGGACGGTCCGTCGCCGGCCGGGACAGGAAGGTCATCGCGTCGGAACGCCCACGCCGGCATTGGAGGTGGCGCGGAGAGCCGTCCGACCTCGACGGCCGGGAAACCGTCGATCTCGGTGCCGCCCGTGAAACGCGAACGTTGTTTGACGACGGCTCCGGCGCGGACCACGCAGCCGGCGCCGAGCTCGCTGGTGTCACACACGATCGCTCCGGGCTCGACGACGGAACCGGCTCCGATGCGACAGCCGTGGATCATGACGCCCGGGCCGATGATCACGCCGTCGTGGAGGATCAGATCGTTGTCCGGGAGCAGGTGCAGGACTGTGTTCTCGAGGATCTGGACGTCGTTGCCGATGCGCACCGGGCCGTGGGAGTCGCCGATGATCTTGACGCCGGCGCCGATGATCGAGCGTTCGCCGACGACGACGTCGCCGGTGATCTCGGCGGTGGGGAAGAGGTTCGCCGACTCGGCGATCGTCGGCACGATGCCTCGGTACGCGTACAGCTCGCCCATCGCGTTCATCTCCTCTGTGCCTTCGACGGTAATGGCGGTTCGCGGCGGGAGGGAGAGGTCGCCGCCGCGCAATGCTTCGAGGCGACGCAGATCGTCGGCGGAGGCGGATCGGACGACGCGTGCCGGCCGTCCCACCGCGACGACGTCGTGGGGCAACGTCATCCCGGCTGGGACGAGCGTGCCCTCGCCGAGGAACACGCGGTCTCCGACCCGCGCCCCGGGCATGAGGGTCGAGGCGTTCCCGATCTCGCAGAGGTCGCCAACTGCGGCTCCGATCACCTTGCAGCGGTGGCCGAACGTGGTTCGACGCCCGATAATCGTCGGGATCTGGTTGTTGCCGACGACGACCGAGTTCTCGAGCACGGCGCTTCCGGTCCCGACTTCGACGCCCACTCCGTGAGAGCGGATGACCGCGCCCTCGGCGAGCAGCGATCCCTCACCGAGGCGTGCCGTTCCCAACACCGCCGCGGACCCGGCGATCAGCAGCGAGTCGACTCGAGGCGCGCTGACGACGCTGCCGGGCCCGGCGCTCATAGTGAGTCGAACGACGTAGCGCTCACGCGAAATTCCGCGCCGCCATCTGGTCGGCGGGAACGATGCCGAGCCTGCCGGCCTGGTAGTCCTCGATGGCCTGCAGGATCTCCTCGCGCGTGTTCATCACGAACGGGCCGTAGTGGGCGATCGGTGCGCGGATCGGTAGCCCGCCCAGCAGGAGCACGTCGAGCGGGTCGGTTTGCCGGTCGGCCGCGGCCACCACGAGATGGTCGCCCGGGCCGAACACGACGAGCTGCCCTTGTTCCACCGGTCGGCCCTCGGGCCCGGCGGTGCCGCGGCCCGTCAGGACGTACGCCATCGCACTGAAGGCAGGGTTCCATGGGACGGAGATCTCCGCGCCCGGCGCGACGGTCGCGTGCGCGTACGTGATGGGCGTGTGGGTCACGCCCGGGCCGGTGAATCCCGCGACGTCGCCGGCGATGAGACGGATCAGCGCGCCGCCGTCGTCGGAGGTTAGGAGGCGAAGGTCGTCGCGAGTGATCGACTGGTACCGCGGCGGGGTCATCTTCAGCGTGGGCGGGAGGTTGACCCAGAGCTGGACGGCATGTGCCGGACCGCCGCCGCGGTACATCCGCTCGGTCGGGAGCTCGTCGTGCAGGATCCCGCCGCCCGCCGTCATCCACTGCGTGTCACCCTCGCCGATCACGCCGCCGCCACCGTTGGTGTCGTGGTGGGCGATCTCGCCGTCGAGGATGTAGCTCACGGTCTCGAAGCCGCGGTGCGGGTGCCACGGCGCCCCCTTCGCCTCGCCGGGCGCGTTGACCTGCGGCCCGAGGTGGTCGAGGAGGAGGAAGGGGTCGGACTCGGCGAGCGACCGGCCGCCGGGGAACGGCCGGCGGATGGTGAATCCGGCGCCCTCGGTCTGGCGGTGCGCGGTGACGACCTCGTTGACCGGTCGGGGCGTCGACACGGCGGGGTCGGGCCGGGGGATGCGGGGAAGGACGAGCGTGTCGTCGACGGTGATGGCCGGCATCGCACTCAACTCCTGGTCAGAGGACGTATTCCTAGGGTCGTGCCCTTGCTGAGAGGTTGCAACGCACGGCAGGGCGAAATAATTGCATCAGCAACTATCAGGGGCGGGTTCGGCCGCTACGGGACGACGTGGAACTCCACCCGGTACACGAGTGTGTCGTCGTCGATGGGGCCGGCGTGCGCCGCCCGCTCACGTAGCGACTCCCGATCGCGCTCGCCCGATCGGCGCACGTCGCGGCGCGTCACGCTCGAGAACGGCACCAGATCGATCGAGTCGACTTCGATGCGTACCGGTCCGACGGTGTAGCGACCTCCGGTTTTGACCTTCGGCCGGCTCCAGAGCCGGAACGAAACCGTGATGTCGCCCGATGCCACGTCATCGCGCAAGTCGCGACTGAACTGCACGAGGCGACCATAGGTTCGACAGGGCAGAGTTGCGTGGCCGGTCCGAGCCGTTCTGTCGCTGTGGTGAACTGCGAGCGTGGCGGTGGAAGCGCACACCGCGCCCGTCGAGTGCCGCGACGTCACCAAGTTCTACGGCCGCGCGCGGGGAATCGAGGGCATCGACCTCGCCGTCGAGCGAGGGGCCCGAACCGGGTTGCTCGGCCCCAACGGGGCGGGCAAGAGCACGCTGCTGCGGCTGCTCGTCGGAATCCTGCGGCCGACGAGTGGCGATGCTCGTCTCTTCGGTATCCCGGTCGTCGATTGGCGGGCCCGCCGCGCCGTCGGCTTCATGCCAACCGATCCCGCGTTTTATCCGGCGCTCACCGGCGCCGAGAACCTCGACCTACTGGCACGGCTCCAGGGCGAGGGCTCGCCCGACCGCGATTGGGCCCTCGAACGCATCGACCTCGCGCACGCGGAGCTGAACCGGCCGGTCCGCACGTACTCCTCGGGCATGCGGCAGAAGCTGGCGATCGTGCAGTCGGTGCAGCACCGGCCCGACCTCGTGATCATGGACGAACCGGCGAACCGGCTCGACCCGCTCGCTCATCACAACTTCGAGGGCCTCGTGCGCGATCTCGCAGCGCGGGGTTGCGCGGTCCTCCTATCGTCCCACGCGCTCCCGGAGGTCGAGGCGATCTGCGACACGCTGGCGATGATCCGGGACGGCCGGCTCCTCATGCACGTCCCGACCGAGGAGCTGTTGGCTCGCGCGCCACGACGCCTCTCGGTCCGCTACCGGCGCCCGCCCACCAAAGTGCCCGAAGGACTCATCGACGCGCGCGTTGACGGCAATCGCCTCGAAGCGCTCCTGCCGACCCGCCGGCCCGACTTGCTCCGCGCCGTTCTCGACGACGACGCCGTCGAGGATGTGCTCGTGCAGCCGGCCACCCTCGAGGACGTCTTCCTGGACCTCTACAAGAGCGGCCCGCAGTGACGGCACCGACGAGCGCGCTCGCCGGTGCCGAGCTCCGGTCCCGGTACCGCACGCTGCTGGCGCTCTGCGCCGGGACCTTCGTGTTCCTGCTCGTGCTCGCAGGCACGTACACCGCGCTCGGTGGAGCATCCGGCCTCGCCAAGAGCTTCGGACGGGAACAACCCGCGTTCCTCTCTGCCTTCGCGGGCACGCGGCACGCGAACCTCTTTGCCCCGGAGAACTTCGTCGGGTTCGGGTTCCTCCATCCGCTGTTCCTCGTCCTCACGCTCGCCGTCGGCGTCAGCATCGGGACCGCCGCAGTGGCCGGCGACATCGAGACGGGGCGCGTCGAGTTGCTGTACACGCGTCCACTCCGGCGAACGACGCTGCTCGACGCCCGCCTCGGTGTGTGGGCGCTCGCGCAGGTCGGCGTCGTCGCCGCCGGCGTGGGAGGTGCGTGGCTCGGGACTCGGCTCTCGCAGGACCTCCGGAGCATCAGCCCCCTGCTCTTGGTCCGTATCGCCGTCCAGTACCTCCCGCTGGCCGTGTTCTTCGCCGCGGTTGCGTTCGTGGCGTCGGCGACGGCCCGGACGCGCGGGCACGCGCTCGCGGTCGCAGTCGGTGTAACGGCGCTGTCCTACCTCGTGAATTTCCTCGCGCTGCTCTGGCACCCGTTGGCGTGGGCGCAGCGCCTCACGCCGTTCGGCTACTACTCGCCGCTCGAGTCGATCAACCGCGTGGACGTCGGCAACATCGTCGTGCTCCTCGCCGCCGCCGGAGTGCTTCTCTTCGTTGCGAGGTGGTGGGTCGAGCGGCGCGACCTCGTCTAGGCGGGGCGCTGGTCAGATCGACACACGCGGCACCGAGGTCGATCCGAATTGCGCACGCGTTCGAACGGGAGTTCCGGCAAGTGCAACGCGCGCACAGCTATTGTTCCTTCGAGCGTTGCAGGAGGGTGCGACGCGAAGCGAAGGAGTCGCGACGTGGCCGACGAAGAGAGCCAGTCACGGACCGGCGACGAAGCTCCGAGCGTCGCGTCGAAGAAGAAGGCACCGCGCTGGCGGAGAGCGCTCGTCGCTCTGTTCGTCGTCGTCGGCTGCGTTCTTGCGCCCATCTCGGTCATCGGCTTGTGGACGCGCAACACGCTCCTCGACACGAACCAATATGTCGACACCGTCGCGCCACTGGCCAAGGACCCGGCGATCCAGGCGGCCCTCGCCGATCGTGTGACCCAGCAACTCGTCGCGAGCGTTGACATCGAAGGCGAGCTCAAGCAGGCATTTCCTCCCCGCGCTGAGTTCGTCGTCCCCTTCATCGCATCCGGTTTCGACAGCTTCGTGCACGCCGCGACGCTCAGGATCGTGCAGTCGGATCGCTTCCAGACGTTGTGGGAGAACATCAATCGCCGTGCCCATTCGAAGGTCCTGGCCGTGCTCGAAGGCACGGGCACGGAGACAGTCGATACCCGGGACGGAAAAGTGGTTCTCGACGTGAGCGCGCTCATCGACCAGGTCAAGAAGACGCTCGACGATCGCGGAATCACCATCTTCGACAATGTGGGCAAGAAAGCGCCGCAGGAGTTCGTGCTCTTCGAGTCGGAGCAGCTCACGAAAGCGCAGTCCGGGGTTCGGCTTCTCAAAACGCTGACATATGTTCTGCCGTTCCTGACGTTGCTCGCATTCGCGGCCGCTGTCGCCCTCTCGCCGAACCGGCGGCGGACGCTGCTGCGCTCAGCAGTGGCTTTCGCGTTCACGATGGCGCTCGTCCTGATCGCCTTCAACCTCGCGCGTGGCGCCTACCTCGATGCGATCGAGAACGCGGGCAAGAGCAGGGAGGCAGGCGCCGCCGCGTTCGATCAGATACTCGATTTTCTTCGGGTCACCCTGCGCACGGCGTTCGCGCTGGGGCTCGTGATCGCGGTGGGGGCCTGGCTCGCAGGGCCCGGACGTCTGGCCACCCGCATCCGGGAGGGTGTGGTGGGTCTCGTCAGGGGCGGCGGTGAGGGCGAAGTCACCCCCGTCGGGCGCTTCGTCAGCAGCTATCGCGTCCCGTTGCGGATCCTGGTCGTCGGAATCGGTCTCTTGATCCTGGTCGTGCTGAGTCACCCTGGGCCGCTCGCGGTCATCGTGGTCGCGGTGCTGATCGTCGTCGGACTGCTCCTGATCGAGTTCCTCGGACGCACCGCGCCCCGTGCGCATGCGGCAGTGGGTGGCGGCACCGGAGACGGCCGAGACACCTAGGCTCTGTTCACTTCGACGGCTCATCCACTCCGGATGATGACGCTCCGCCCGGTCGAGCGGACACTCACCCCCAGACGCCGACACGGGTGAGGCGCCGATGGCCGCCCTGTACGAATCCAGGTTCACGGGTGAGGCGGGCTTGGAGCTCGCGCCCCGCCGCCGTGCGCTCGTGGAGCACGCGATCACCTATGTCGAGGGCCGGCAGGAATGCCGCACGACCGTGACGGAGCTCTGCCGAGCCTTGGGCGTGGGACGCCGCACCCTCGAGTACGCGTTCCGAGAGGTTCTCGGGACCAGCCCGAGGGCGTACTTCATTCAGTGCGCGCTGGAGGCTGCCCATCGCGCCCTCCGGGTGTCGAGCCCGAGCGACCGCACCGTCACCGAAGTCGCGATCGAGTGCGGCTTCTGGCATTTGGGCCGGTTCTCCGTCACCTACCGGGCTGCGTTCGGCGA
>JALZAA010000031.1 GCA_030948625.1 Actinomycetota bacterium | reverse complement strand
CGCCCGGCGTACCGGTACGAGCGAGACGTCGAGACGTTCTTCCGCCACTCGCCGGCCGTCGTTCGCGAGCACGGGTAGCGCATTGCCACTGCACTTGGAGCGCCGCGACCGCGTCGCGGTCCTCACGCTCGATGACCCCGATCGACGAAACGCACTGACTGCAGGGCTCGTCGAGGAGATCGTCTCCACCGTCGACGGGCTCGAAGGCGACGAGCACGTCGGCGCCCTCGTGGTCACCGGGGCGCCGCCGGCGTTCTGCTCCGGGGCCGACGTCGGCAGCCTGGCCGCCATGAGCGGCGGCAACGAGGGCGGGGGCGAGAACCGGGACGCGGCGCTCCCGTCGATCTACGACGGCTTCCTGCGCGTCCATCGCTGCACCTTGCCGACGGTGGCGGCGGTGAACGGCCCGGCCGTCGGCGCGGGCCTGAACCTGGCTCTCGCCTGCGACGTCCGCATCGCCAGCCCGGCGGCGCGGTTCGACTGCCGCTTCGTGCGCATCGGGCTCCATCCGGGAGGCGGCCATACCCGCCTGCTCACCGACGCCGTCGGACCGCAAGCGGCGGCGGCGATGGTGCTCGCGGGCGAGTCGCCTGACGGCGAACGCGCGGCCGAGATCGGCCTGGCATGGCGATGCGTCGACGCCGACGCGCTGCTCGACGAGGCGACGCGCCTCGCTGCCCGCGCCGCCGACGTGCCCCGAGAGCTCGCCCGGCGGGTCAAGGCGTCACTGCGTGAGACGCCGGGGCTGGCGTCGCTCGACGATGCCGTCACCCTCGAGCTCGAGCGCCAACGCTGGAGCCTCGAGCAGGGCTTCTTCGCCGAGCAGCGGGCGAAGGCACAAGCGCGACGCGGGTCATGAGTCGAGCGGCCGCTCCGCCCGTCGGCGCGGCCCAGACCGACGAGATCTACGAGGAGTGCGCGCGGCAGCTCGCGGCCTGGCGCGTCCGCTTCCGTGGACGTCCCGATCGTGAGCGGCAACGGCTGTGGCTGCTCGCCCTCGAACGCGAGCAGGTCGTGAGCATCGCGTACCGGGAGAGCGCGATCGCCGACCGGATCGCACGCATGCCGCTGCCCGAGGCAGTGCGCGACCTGATCCGCCACGCCATGGTCTGGGTGTGGAAGGACGAGGAGATGCACACCAGCTACATCCGCGGTGTGGTCCTCCACCGCGGCGGCCGCCGCCTGCAGGCCATCGCGTACGGCGAGCAGATCGTCGGCGCGGTTTCGGGCTGGGCGGCGGCGGTCCGGCAACACACGCAGTTCCGCGACGCGCCGGTCTCGGTCGCCATGGCATCCGCGCTGGCCCTGGGTGGACGCGTCAGCGGCAAGCTCACGAAAGCGCTGCGCAGCGCGCTCGAGTACGGCCCGTTCCGCGAGTTCTGCGCCTTCAACATCGAGCTCGAGCGGAGCGCCGAATTGTGCTGGGCGCGGCTGGTGGAGCTCGCCGAGGGCGACGCGCAGCGGGAGGAGTTCGCGCAGGTCCGTGACGACGAAGCCAATCACGGCCGTATCTTCCAGATCTTCGGGGCTGCGCTGGGCGAGGACGACCGGCTCCGTGCCGGCGTGACGCCCGAAGACTTGGTGGAGCAGGTCCGAGCCGTGGGCGAATGGTTCCTGCCCCGACGCCACCGGGCCGCGGGCCCGAAGCCCCGGGCCTTCGGCACCGGTGGGCCCGTCTGGTGCCGGCAGGGTGAGCCGGGAACCGACAAGCGGCAGGCCCTGCGGGACGTCCTGACCGAGGCCGGCCTGCCCGAGGTCATCGCCGAGCGGAGGGAGGCGAAGGGCGGGAGCGGGCTCAACGTCGCGGTCAAGACCGCGTTCATGCTCGGGTACAACCGGCGCGACCGGTCGAACGTCATCGATGTGGACCTCGTCGACGAGCTCGCACGCGTCCTCCACGAGCACGGGTGTCACGACGTCGCGGTTCTGGAGGCGCCGACGGTGTACGACCGGTTCTACGGACACCGGTCCGTGGAGGAGGTGGCGCGTTACTTCGGCTTCGACTCCCCCGAGTACCGGATCGTCGACACGTCGGCCGAACAGAAGCCATTCGAGTACGCCCGCGGGATGGCGCAGTCGACGATCAGCCGCACCTGGAGCTCCGCCGACGTGCGCCTCGTCTTCTCGAAGCTGCGCACGAACCCGTCCGAGCTCGCGCACCTGTCCCTGTCATCGCTCGAAGGCCTGGGCGAGCGACAGGACCGGATCCTCTTTCCCAATCGGGAAGTGCATTACCGAGCGGCGATGATGATGGTGATCGACGCCTTCGAGCCCGACTTCGCGGTGGTCGACGCGTACGAGCAAGCGGCGGACGGGCCCTTCGGCGTGATGGGCTGCAGGAAGCCGGCATCACCCCTGCGCATGTACGCGGGGCGCGACGCGCTTGCCGTCGACAGCGTGGTGCTCCGCGACACGGGCCTGCCGGATCCTTTCCTCTCGCCGATGCTGCGCAGCGCGCTCTACTGGTTCGGCGCGCCCGGCGAGCCCGAGGTGGTGCACGGCGACGTCGGGCCGATCCCCGGCTTCCGGAACCCGTACCACAACGGCGTGTCGACGATGCTTTCCATGGCGGCGTACCCCGTGTACGTGTACGGCAGCGGCGGGGGCGAGCTGTTCGTGCCGGAGATGGACGAGGCCGCGTTCCCGCCGCTCACCAAGCCGTCGGCGCCGGTGCGGCTCGTCCGCCGGACCGCCCAGCTCGCCTTCGGGCTGCGCCCGCCGGGGTGACCGCCGCCGCCGGCGACGCGTTACGTCGCGCTAAGAGCCGGCGTCGCGGCGTTGGCCGAAGATGCCGACCAGGCGGGCGACCAAGGTGACCAGGAAGATCTGACCGAGCGCGGCCTCGAGCACGGAGAGACCGCGTCCGAAATCGCCGCGGGCTGTGAAATCACCGAATCCGACGGTCGTGAGGCTCGCGTAGCTGAAGTAGAAATAGTCGAACTGATCAACGATCCGGTGCCCCTCGAAAAACGGACGGCTGTCGATTGCGTCGATCATCCCGTAGACGAACCCGAACGCTATGCCGATGAGCAGGTATGCGCACAGCGCGCCGAGGATGGTCGACAGCGTCACTTCGGGATGGCGCAGAATGCGGTTGAGGATGACGATCGGCGTGATCAACACGAGCAGGCCGTAGATCGCGTAGGTGGAGCCGGCAAAGAGATCGGTGTCGAAGATCGCCTCGTAGATCACAAGCGCGAACTCGATGCCGACTCCGATCACGGCCACACGCACGAGCCGTGGGCGGGCTCGTGATGCGAAGAGCGCCAAGAGCAACATCGACCCGGTCGCCGGCGCCAGCACCAACCGGCCCCATCGCCCGGGATCGATCTGTGCGAAGACGAGAAACGTCAGGACGACGTCGGCGAGGAGCAGCCCGTAGGCATCCTCCGCACGCAGTCGTAGCGTGCCCCGTGCCGGCAGTGGGTCGCTCAGGAGAGGAACCGCTCGACGAGGTCGTCGCGCCGCGCGTCCCACTCTTCGGAGGTGATCGCGTAGCGGACGTGGTCCTCCCACACCCCACGAATCTGGAGAAAGCGCACGGAGACGCCCTCGTCGCGCAGGCCGAGCTTGTCGGCGACGCGCCGGCTCGCCAGGTTACGAGGAACGATCGCCGCCTCGATGCGGTGGAGACGCAGGTCGTCGAACCCGTATCGCAGCACAACCGCGACGCCCTCGGGCACCAGGCTGTGCCCGGCGTGCGACGCGTCCACCCAGTACCCGACGAACGCGGACTGGAACGGCCCGCGCTGCACGCTACCGAGGCTCACCTCGCCGATGAGCGATCCGTCGTGCAGGAACAGGCCGAAGCCGTACGCGGTGTCGAAGTGGCGCTGCCGCTCCCATGCGCCGCACCGCGCGCGGAACGCCTCGGGGTCGCTCACCGGGTCGGGACTCCCGGGGTCGGCGAGCGGCTCCCATGGCTCGAGCCACTCACGACTGCGCGTGCGCACTTCGTGCCAGGCGTCGAAGTCACTGCCCCGAAGGGGGCGCAGCTCGACGCGGGGCCCCGTCAGAATCGTGGTCTTGACGTTCCGGACGCTCGTCATGTCATCGTCGGCTTTGTCGCGTGATCGTGGGCGCAGTCGGGTCGTCGCCGTGAACGCTAGCGTGAACGGCGTGCCCGAGGCTCCAGGAGGCGTCGACGATCGCCTCGTGTGGATCGACCTCGAGATGACCGGCCTCGACTTGGAGCGGAACCGGATCGTCGAAATCGCCGTGCTCGTCACCGACTCCAAGCTCGACGTGCTGGCCGACGGTCTCGACCTCGTTGTGCACCAACCGCCCGAGGTGCTGGCGGAGATGGACGACTTCGTGCGGAAGATGCACACCAAGTCGGGGCTTCTGCCCGAGATCGAGCGCTCGTCCGTCACGCTCGAGGCGGCCGGCGACCAGGCCATCGAGTACATCAAGCAGTCCGTGCCCGAGCCGGGTACCGCCCCCATGTGCGGAAACTCGATCGGCGTGGATCGCCGCTTCTTGGACCGCTACCTCCCGGAGCTCGACCGCTACCTGCATTACCGCAGCATCGACGTGTCGTCGCTGAAGGAGCTGTGCCGGCGCTGGTATCCCGCGGTGTACAAGAAGCGGCCGAGCAAGACCGAGAAGCACCGCGCCCTCGACGACATCAGTGAATCGGTCGCCGAGCTGCGCTACTACCGCGACA
>JALZAA010000009.1 GCA_030948625.1 Actinomycetota bacterium | reverse complement strand
CGTTCATCGCCTACTTCGTCGGGGAGGAGAAGCCTCCGTACCCGAGAGCGACGTCGGTGCAGAAGTGCGTTCGCGTCGGCGGCAAGCACAACGACCTCGACGACATCGGCCGCACGAACCGCCATCTGAGCTTCTTCGAGATGCTCGGCAACTTCAGCTTCGGCGACTACTTCAAGGCTGACGCGATCCCGTGGGGCTGGGAGTTCGTGACCGGCGTACTCGGCCTGGACCCCGATCGGCTGTGGGTCACGGTGCACGAGACCGACGACGAAGCCGAAGCGATCTGGCGCGACGTCGTCGGGCTGCCGCCCGAGCGCATCCAACGGATGGGCGACGAGAACTTCTGGCGCATGGCCGACACGGGCCCGTGCGGCCCGTCGTCGGAGATCTTCTGGGACCTCGGTCCGCAGGCCGGTCCCGAAGGCGGGCCCGCCCGGAGCCAGGACCGGTACATCGAGATCTGGAACCTCGTGTTCATGCAGTTCGACGCGCAGCCGGACGGCACGCTCCCGCCGCTCCCACGCCCGAGCGTCGACACCGGTGCCGGCCTCGAACGGAATCTCATGGTGCTGCAGGGCGTGGACTCGATCTGGGAGACAAGTGTCTTCGAGCCGCTCATCGCCGAAGCCGAGCGCGTCACCGGCGCGGGCTACGAGCACGGCGAGGGCGGCGAGACGGACGTGTCGCTGCGCATCCTCGCCGACCACGCGCGCTCCATGACGTTCCTGGTGAACGACGGCGTGGTGCCGTCCAACGAGGAGCGGGGTTACGTCGTCCGCCGCATCATCCGGCGTGCCGTCCGCCATGCCTACCGGCTCGGCGCGCAAGGCAACGTGACCGGTCCCATGGTCGACGCGACGGTGGACGCGATGGGGGAGGCGTACCCGGATCTCGTGAAGCACCGCGACGTCATCGTGAAGATCATCACCCGCGAGGAGGAGCGGTTCCGCCAGACGCTCCAGCGCGGCCTCGACATGCTGGAAGGCATCCTCGAGAACGGCGACGTGTCCGGCGACCAGGCGTTCTTTCTCCATGACACGCTCGGGTTCCCGGTCGACCTCACGCGCGAGATCGCCGAAGAGCATGGTCGCAGCGTCGACTACGACGGGTTCCGCCGCCGTATGGAGGAGCAGCGGACACGCGCTCGTGAAGCGGTCAAGGCCGAAGGAGGCCGCGAGTCGGCGCCGGTCGAGCTGTACCGCGAGCTCGTGGACGACTTCGGCCCGACGGATTTCACCGGCCGCCAGGAGTACGAGACCGCCGACGCGAAGGTGGTCGCCCTCGTGGCGGGCGGCGAGCGCCTCGCGCAGGCATCCGAAGGGGCGAAAGTGGATGTCGTGGTCGACCGCACGCCGTTCTACGCCGAGTCCGGCGGCCAAGTCGGCGACACCGGCACGCTGACGACGAGCGACGGTCGCACGCAGGTGCGCGTCCTCGACACCCAGTACGGCATCCCCGGGTCGCTCGTGCTGCACCGCGCCCAGGTGCTGCGCGGCGAGCTGGCGGAAGGCGACAGTGTCACCGCCGCGATCGACGCCGAACGGCGCGACCGCATCCGCCGCAACCACACGGCTACACACGTCTTGCATTGGGCGCTGCGCGAGGTGCTCGGGCCGCACGTGAAGCAGTCGGGCTCGCTGGTGGCGCCCGACCGCCTCCGGTTCGACTTCAGCCATTTCCAGGCCGTCACACCGGAAGAGCTCGAACAGATCGAAGACGTCGCGAATCGCGAGATCATCACCGACGCACCAGTGCGTCACTACGAGACCACCCGGGAGCACGCCGAGGCGATCGGAGCGATCGCGTTCTTCGGGGAGAAGTACGGCGACCTCGTCCGCGTGCTCGAAGCCGGTGACCACTCCGTCGAGCTCTGCGGCGGTACCCACGTGCACGCGCTCGGGTTCATCGGTCCGGTGAAGATCGTGAACGAGCAGTCGATCGGCGCGAATCTCCGCCGGATCGAGGCGGTGACGGGCGACGCCGCCATCGAGCGCATCCACGACGAGGAACGCCAGCTCCGACGGGCGGCAGACACGCTCAAGGTGCCGGCGTCCGAGCTCCCGGATCGGATCCAGCAGCTCCAACAGCAGGTGAAGGCGC
>JALZAA010000006.1 GCA_030948625.1 Actinomycetota bacterium | reverse complement strand
CCTCGCAACAGCGAGCCGCCTAAAGAGGTCGATCAGCCTCCCGGCGGGCGCCAGCCGCTCTTCTTCTCGCGGGCTCGGTCTACCTCTTCGGGCGTGAGGAGCACGGTCGTCGACACCGACACGCGGCCCGATGACGACACCTCCAACGCAAAGGCGGCGGCGCTCTCGTTGTCGGGCAGCTCGCAGATGCCGATCACGTCGTCGTCGCCGAACGCGAAGTAGAACGCCTCGAGTGTGCCGCCCAACGCCTGGATCGCGTTCCCGACGGTGGTTCGGCGGGCACTGCCGCCTTCGGCGACAATCCCGGCGACTCCCTCGGGCGAGAGCGACGCGGTGAAGAGGTACTTCGGCATGGTGACCCCCTGTCGTAGGTCTTGTCGCCCGAACGTTCGCGTCCCGCCGCCGCGCCCGCAACCGCCCTCAGGGGTCGGTCACCACGGCGCGGCGTACGGATCTCCGGGCCACGCGACCACGCCCTGATCGGCGAGCTCTGCCATGCGAGCGTCGTCGGCGCCCAGCCACTCGAGGATCTCCCGCGTGTCCTCGCCGATGCGCGGCGGCGGTCCCCACGGGCTCGAAGGCGTCTCCGAGAACTCGATCGTGTTGCCGAACTGGCGCAGCAGCCCCATCGTCGGGTGCTCGTACTCGGTGACCAGGCCGAGGCGTTCGTTATCGGCGTCGAAGAGCACGAGGTCGCCGCCCTTCGGGTCGACCGCGACCTCGTTCGGCACACCGGCGTCGTCGAGTCGGTAGGTCCAGCTCACCGCGGTGCGCGTGCGGAAGCGCAGCTCGAGTTGCGCCTCGGCCGTCGTGCGATCGAGTGACGGGTCGACGCCGAGGGTGGTGCACAGTGCTTCCCACTCCTCCGGCTTCAGCGCGGCGATCTGCACCCAGCCGTCCTGCGTCTCGTACATCCGGTACTCCGGCGCCAACCCGGTCAGGCCGGGGTCGAGCCGCGGCCGCGGCACCGGCGTGCCGTCGGGCCGCACCATCGCGTCCGACGCGAACACGGCGCCGCCGTCGAGCAGGCTCGTCCACAGCTCCTGGCCTTCGCCGGTGCGCGCCCGGCGCACGAGGGCGGCGAGCACACCGACCACGCTGAGCATGGCGTTGGCGGCGTCGCACATCCCGAAGCGGTAGTAGAGCGGGTCGTTGCCGTGCTGCGTCGCGCCCGCCTCGTACTCGATGCCGGTTGCGGCCTGGTACAGCGGGTCGAGCCCGCCGAAGTGGGACAACGGCCCCTCGAGCCCGTAGGCGTACGTGTTGCAGTACACGACGTCGGGGTTGACGGCCTTGCACGACTCGTAGTCGATGCCGAGCTTCGCCGCCGTGCCCTTGGTCATGTTGTGGTGCACGACGTCGGCCCGGCGCACGAGCTCCATCGCCAGGTCGTGGCCCTCGGGCGTCTTGATGTTGAGCGCGATGTCCCGCTTGCCGCGCTGGCACCCGAAGAAGGGCTTGCCCGCGATGCGCATCCCGTCGCCGGTGACGGGCTCGACCTTGATGACGTCCATGCCCAGGTCGGCCAGGATCATCGGGCCGAACGGCCCCGCGAGGTACTGGCCGAAGTCGATGAGCCGCAGCCCGGCGAGCGGGCCCCGGTCGTCGGGCGCGGTGCTCACTTCCCATCTCCGGTCACCGCGGGCACGTCGCCGCCGTCGACGCCGACCTCGCTCCATATCTCCTTGTCGTGCTCGCCGACGCGCGGCTGCGGGCCTTGTATCTCGCCCGGGGTGCCGAAGAGATGGATGGGCACGCCCGTCTGGATCAGCGGCCCGAGGTCGGGATCGTCCACCGTCACGACCATGTCGTTGGCGGCGAGCTGCGCGTGCGGCTGCGAGAGCGCCTCCTCCATCGTGATGACCGCCTCCACCGCGATGTTGTTGGCCTGGAACTCGGCAACGAGCTCGTCGCGTTTGCGGCCCTTGAACGCGTCGCGGCGGCGGTCGCTCATCAGCACCTGCTGCTGCAGCGGGAGGAGCCCCTCGAGCTCCTCGGGCGCGGGCGGCTCGACGCCGAGGATCTCGTCCATGTTCTTCTTCGGCGGGAGGCCGCTCATCACGCTCACGTGCACGAACTGGCGGCCCGCGCACTCGAAGATCATCCCTTGGTGCACCCCGGGCGGGTAGCTCTTGGCCATCAGCTCGTGGAAGGCGGCATCGGCCTTCTCGACGTGTTGCCAGATCTGGGTCGTGTACAGGAACGCCCCCTGCAACAGGCTCGTCGACACCTGCTGGCCTTCGCCCGTGCGCTCGCGCGCGAGAAGCCCCGACAAGATCCCCGTCGGCACGAGGAAGATCGCCCCCATGCTCGGCATCGGCATGTGCAAGAAGATCGGCCCTGCGCGCCACCCGGGCTGCTCCCATTGCTGACCCGACGCCGCCTGCACCAGCGCGTCGTAGCCGGGTCGCTGCGCGAGTCGGTGCCCGGGCGGGTACGCCGGCACCGAGCAGTACACGAGGCGGGGGAGCTCGGCGCGCAGTGCGTCGTAGCCGACGCCGAGGCGGTCCATCACCCCGGGCCGGAAGCTCTCCACGAGCACGTCGGCAGTGGCGGCGAGCTTGCGGAAGGCGTCGACGCCGCCCTCGGACTTGAGATCGCACGTGACGGACCGGCGCGAGCGCGTCCACACCTTGTAGCCGTCATAGACGCGGAAGGGGTCGCCGCCGGGGGGCTCGACCTTGATGACGTCGGCGCCCTGCTCGGCCAGGAGCAGCACGCCGAGCGGGCCCGCGATGCCCCACGAGAGATCGAGGATGCGGATGCCGTCGAGCGCGCCTGTCATCGGGCGGTCAGCCTCGCGCATCGCTGACGGGTGTGTCAGGCAGGCGTCGGCAAGACTGCACGGTCCGGGGCAGGTCGACATCTCGAGGAGGGCGCGTGCGGCGAGCGGTGGTCG
>JALZAA010000003.1 GCA_030948625.1 Actinomycetota bacterium | reverse complement strand
GCCCTCAGCATCGACCGGCACAGCCGACTGATCGCCCCCAGACCCCAGACGCCATTACAAATGGCCGACGTTCTCGTCATCGTCGTTCCCGGCGCCGCCGAAGCCGAACTGCGACGCCGACTTGACGGCGCAACTGGAACATGACGACAGCGCCTGTGAAATAGCGCATATCGACTGCCCGCCCATGATCTCGCCCATCCCGTCAGCAATCAAGGCATGCCTAGAAGGAGCAACATCATCATGGAACAACCCATCTTGGTCGGCGTCGACGGATCGCCCGCCGCCCAACGAGCCCTCGCGTGGGCTGTGCACTACGCGCATAACAGCAACAGCGCTGTAGTCGCCGCGCACGTGCTCACGTTCTCGACTGAGTTCGTGCGCGATCTCCCGCCGACCGGCATGAGCGCGTGGCGCTTGAAGCTACGGGACCGGTTGGACACGCAATGGGCCAAACCCTTGAAGGACGCCGCGGTGCCGTTCCGAACCGTTCTCGTCGAGGCCGATACGGTCGACGGCGGGCTCCTGCGGGTCGCAGACGACCATGACGCGGCCATGGTCGTGCTCGGAGCCCACGGCCACGGCAACCTGAAGGATCGCCTCCTCGGAGGTGTGACCTACAAGGTCTCCCATCGGGCCGACCGTCCGGTCGTGATTGTGCCCGCCGACTGGAAAGGAAGGCCCGCTTAGGGTGGGCTTCTACCGGCGAGCGAGACCGATCGCCGCTCCGCGGGCTTGCTCGGCTCCCCGCTAGAAGTCGGCATGCCGAACGAAAGCGCACGGACTGTGGCGGTGGCATTGGCGGCGAACCTCGGTGTCGCGCTCGCCAAGTTCGTCGCGGCCGTCTTCACGGGCTCAACCGCGATGTCGGCCGAGGCGTCGCATGCGTTCGCTGATACCGGTAACGAGGTGCTGCTCCTCATCGCACAACGCAGCAGCACCCGGCCTGGCGACGATCAGCATCCGTTCGGGTACGGACGGGAGGCCTACTTCTGGGCACTGATCGCGTCCGTCGTCGTGTTCGTTGGAGGTGCAGTGTTCTCACTGCGCGAAGGCATCATCGAGCTGGCATAACCGCTCGGCAGCTCATCGTTCTTCGCGGTCTATGCAGTGCTGGCGGTATCTGCCGTCTTGGACTCCTGCTCATTGTTCCAAGCGGTGCGTCAACTCCGAGGCGAAGCACGCCTGTTCCGCCGCGACTTCCTGGATCAAGTGATGCTCACATCTGACCCCACCGTGCGGGCCGTATTCGCAGAGGACGCGGCCGCGATCGTCGGGGATATGATCGCAGTCGCGGGCGTGGCGCTTCACCAAGCCACCGGGTCATCGGCACCGGAAGGGTTGGCCGCGGTGCTGATCGGAGTGTTGCTCATCGGTGTCGGCGTTCACCTTGCCGGACGCAACCGCGATTTCCTGCTCGGCGAGCAAGCCCCGGCCGCCGTGAAGGAACAGGTGCGAACGTTCCTTGTGGCGTACCCCGGCGTGGTCGCCATTCGCGAGCTCCTCGTAGCATTCGTGGGCCCGCGTCGAGTGCGGGTTCTCGCCCGCCTTGACATCGATGACGCCCTCCGGGGTAACGAGGTCGAAGACCTCGTACGAACGATCGAGTCGGGTCTCCAGGAGCAGTCCGAATACATCGGTCGCGTCGAGGTTGTGCCCATCGGGGGCGAGCGAGGTGTCAGCGACGTATAGAAATCAGACGCGCCTCGTTGGTGGTCGCGTCCACGCCAACGCCGAGGTAGGCCGGATACGTCGCGATGACGCTGCGTTCCTGCGTTTTTCAGCGACTTCACGTCCGCGCCGGATCACGGATCACGCAGGCGGGCATGCGCGATGGACGCTGCGCCGACAACGCCGGAGTCGTCTCCGAGTGCGGCAACGACGTACGCCAGATCCGGGTTGGGGTGCAAAATCCACGGCCGGGCTTGCTCGGCGATGCGATCAGCGAGGTCTTGACCGAGCCTCTCGGCCATGCCCCCGCCGATCACCACCAGATCGACATCGAGCACGTTCATCACCGAGCCGACTCCTTCGGCGACGACTTCGACGGCCATGTCGAAAAGCTCCACGGCGAGTTCGTCCTTCATCTTCCAACGCGCGAGCCCACACTTTCGACGTCAGCTTCGACTTGCCTTCCTGCCGCTGGATGTCCAACAACGAGGTGTGCCAACCGGCATCGATCATGGACGAGACGATTCCTGCCATAGAGCGCCGACCCGCGTACGCCTCAACGCACCCGCGTCGCCCGCAGGTGCAGAGCGCACCGCCATGATGGGTGATGACATGACCGACCTCGCCCGCTGATCCGCGCGATCCGTAGTAGGGCCGCCCATTGAGTATGAGCCCTCCGCCGATCCCGGTCCCCAACCAGAGGCCGAGGACGTTGTCATGGCCAACTGCTGAGCCAGCGAGCCACTCACCGATAAGGCCAAGATTCGCGTCGTTGCCGAGTGCTACGG